>NZ_JAMDJP010000007.1:0-195993 GCF_023475945.1 Shewanella sp. 8A | reverse complement strand
GCTGAACCAGAATATTGGAAGCAAGCGCTGATTGAGAACGAGAATTCAAGTGAGTGATTTTAGAATTTAAAGCTAACTTTACATTTTTGGCGCGTTGGGCAAATTTAGCCATAAACAGCCGGTCGACTTTCGTAAATCCATTAATGGCTTATCGTTGCTGGTCGAGCAAGAGATGCAGCTCTCGCCATTTAGCGGCGCACTGTTTGTGTTTTGTAATCAGCAGCGTACCCGGTTAAAAGTACTGTACTGGGATAGCACCGGGTTTTGCCTGTGGTACAAACGGCTTGAAAAAGACAAGTTCCGCTGGCCACGGCAGATGCCTGGCAAAATACTGTCTATTAGCGAGCAGCAATGGCATTGGCTGTTGCAAGGTGTCGATATCCAAAAAATCACCGCCCATCAGCCACTGCATTACCAGAGTGTGGGCTGATATGACGATCGGCTATAAATCCTTATGATCGCATCCAAAACAATCTAAATCTTACCAAGCACTTAGCTAAATTGGCCGTTATAATGGCGGCCATGAAAAAGATACCAGACACCTTACCTGATGACGTTGCACTGCTCAAGAAAATGCTGCTTGAGCAGACGCAAAAGCTTGAGCGCAAACTGGCGCAAAAAGATAAACGCATCGCCAAATTAGAGCGGGTTAACCAGCAACTGTCGGACAAGTTGCAGCAGTTGCTGGAGCGTTACAACCTGAAGAAGTACCAGAAATTTAGCCCCAGCAGTGAAACCTATGAAGGTGAAGGCGAGGTGTTAAATGAGGCCGAACAGCTTATTGAAGACGAGTCAGTAGCGACAGAGCCAGATACTCAGACGACCGAGAGCGCTAAGAAAGCTGCTAAGCCACGCCGCCCACGGATTGCCCCTGAGCTGCCGCGCGTTGATGTTATCCATGACATTGACGATAAAACCTGTGCTTGCTGTGGCCATGCGCTACATCAAATGGGTGAGGAAGTCAGTGAGCAAATCGAGTTCGTACCGGCACAAATCCGGGTGCTCAGAAACGTGCGGCTGAAATACAGCTGCCGGCAGTGTGAAACCACGGACACCAAGGTCGACATTAAAATTGCCGATGTGCCACCGGCGGTTATCCCTAAGAGCATGACCACACCGAGTCTGCTTGCCCAAATCATCAGCAGCAAAATGCACTATGGCTTACCGCTTTATCGTCAGGAGCAGTTGTTTAATCAGGCCGGTATTGAGCTTAGCCGTCAAACGATGAGCCGCTGGCTGATAAGCTGTGCAGAGAAACTGAAACCGTTACTGGCGTTAATGAAAGCTGAGCTTCTGAAACAGCCCGTGCTGTGGGCAGATGAAACCACGGTTAATGTGCTGGATGTTGAGAAAAGCACCTGTTATATGTGGGTATATGGCTGTGGCTTAGAAAAAAGTACCGGCCCCAAGCTCGTGCTGTTTGATTATCAGGATAGTCGCAGCAGTAAACATCCCACCGACTTCCTGGCGGGGTTTAACGGTTATCTGCAGGTCGACGGTTATGCCGGATATGAGAAAACCCACGCAACCTTAGTCGGCTGCTGGGCGCATGCCAGACGCAAGTTCGTCGAAGCCCAAAAAGCGCAGGGCAAAGGCAAAACGGGTAAGGCCGATGTGGCCCTTAACCATATCCAGAAACTCTATGCGCTGGAGAGTAAATTAAAAACTGCGCCGCCTGATAAGAAATATGAAGCCAGGCAAACGCTAGCCAAGCCGTTGCTCGCGCAATTCAAAAGCTGGTTGGATAAATCAAGCGAGAGTGTCACGAAAGAAAGTTTACTGGGAGCGGCTATTACGTATAGCCTGAATCAGTGGCCCAAGCTTGTCCGCTATCTGGATGATGGCTGTCTGAATATCGACAACAATCGTGCGGAGCGCGCCATCAAACCGTTCGTGATTGGTCGCAAGGCGTGGTTGTTCGCTAATACCAAGACGGGAGCACAAGCCAGTGCGGCACTGTACAGCCTGGTCGAGACCTCAAAAATCAACGGACTGGAGCCGTATGATTACCTATGCCGCTTATTAACCGAGCTACCCAAAGCCAACACCCAAGAGAAACTACAGCAACTCCTGCCTTACTGATCACCAGCCACACCGCAAGGTGTGGTTGGCGTTACGCTTACCTCTGGTTGGTGATGATCCGCAGTAGTGCACTTTTCATAAAAATCGCCTGCAAAATATACATTAAATCAATATATATCAGATCAGTGCATATTGGTAGTGTCAAGGTTAAATAATAGGCAATTTTGTACTAGGTAGCGTTTTAATTTGATTATGGACTTTATGCTATACCGATAAATACACAGGAAATTTTTTTCACAAAAGTGTATGAATGTTGATAGAAGCAACAAGCTACCATCGAAGGGCGTTTCCAAAGATATTGGTATAACAGAGCATCGAACAGACTCAGTTGGAAAGGATCTCGCGTAGAAGCTCTATCATCTTCACGGATAACTCGCGTTTCCAACGATAAATTAGTTTGGGATTATGTAGGGTAACGTTGTTGTATCGTTATGTGATTTTACTCACTTAGCGCGGTGTACAGAACTACTGGATCAGATCAGTTTCAACTGACGTTCTGCCGTTGCACATTTTGCCCTGATGAGTTCGTTCATTGTTGTAAGACAGCCACTCATCCTGATCATTTTGCCGCGTCTCCAGCGTTTGATTAACTTGTTGCGAAAAGCCACCTGATAAAACTCGTTCAGGATCGCCTTATCAAACTGCTCGCAGATCCCATTCGTTTGCGGTGACATCGTTTTAGTTTTCGTGTGATCGATGCCACTACTAGAGTTGGTAATCATGACGCTCGAACTTGCAGAGTAGCACAGCCTATATCGATGTTAACTCTACACCTGACTCTGTCAATTTATGCGTATCAACATAGTGGCTGAAACGTGCTAATAAGAAGGTGAGTTTTGGATGAATGTACCTTTGACAAAATGGTCTGTTGGGTGCTGTATAAAAGTAGTCGATAAGCTCAGTTTTATTCGCTTTAAAATCCTTAAAAAAATAAACCTGAGTAATGACTGGCTGCTCAAAATCAGCTCTACAGGCATCTAATATGTTTACAGCCTGGTTATACTGAACCTCATCATAAGCGTATATCGCTGAACGATATTTACCACGCATTGAGTGGTTTGATGTGCTCGCGTGAGTATGTAAATGGATTTCGATCAAGGTTGATAAAGAAATAACAGTCGGATCAAAAACCACTTCAATGGCTTCGCTGAACTGAGCGTTGTCACCAATTGAGGCGATCCAACCTTGATTGACAGTAGCAATGCCAATAAGTGATGAAAATACGCCTTCGGTGCACCAGTGACAACCACCGCCTAAGCCGATTGTATTAAGGGTGGTTGTCGTATGCAAATTGCAAGTCTGTGTGGGCTGCTGCAAACTCATTGAGATGAGGGCAACTTCCAGTCTGGTCTGGGGAAGTGGCAGGTATAGCCATTTGGTCGGAGTTCCAAATAGTCCTGATGCATAGCCTCCGCTTCCCAAAAATCACTTGCAGGTTCGACTTCAGTCACTACTTTTCCAGGCCATAATCCCGAAGCATCCACGTCAGCAATGGTTTTTACTGCCTCAGCATGCTGTGCCTCAGAGGTATAATAAATGGCTGAGCGATAAGATGTGCCCTTGTCATTACCTTGTCTATTTACTGTACTAGGGTCATGAATCTGAAAGAAAAACTCTAAAATTTGTCGATAGCTGGTGATTTCATTATCGAACATTATTTCAATGCCTTCAGCATGGTTACCATGATTGCGGTAGGTAGCATTAGCCACTTCACCACCGGTATAACCTACTCGGGTTGAAGTGATACCGGGACGTTTGCGGATAAGATCCTGCATGCCCCAAAAGCAGCCACCGGCTAATACTGCGCGTTCAATTGCCATAATTAAATGTCCTCTACTTGGTCTAAATACTCTGCGTAACCTTTACTTGCCATTTCTTCCCTAGGAATAAAACGTAATGACGCTGAGTTAATACAATAACGTAGGCCACCCTGGTCTTTGGGACCGTCTGAAAATACATGGCCTAAGTGACTGTCGCCATGAGTTGAGCGCACTTCTGTGCGGGTCATGCCGTGCGACCTATCAGTGATTTCAATTACGTTGACAGAGTCTATCGCTTTGGTAAAGCTCGGCCAACCACACCCTGATTCATACTTGGCAGAAGACGCAAATAAAGGCTCACCTGACACGATATCCACGTAAATGCCGGGCTTGGTGTTCTTTAGCAATTCACCAGTCCCTGGACGCTCTGTACCATTTTCTTGCGTCACCCGATACTGCTCCTTAGTCAGAGCAGAAATCGCATTCATAGATTTTTGATAGGTATTCATAAATGTCCTCTTATAGAGTAGAGCCATGTGCCTTTCAGATTATAAGAGACCTTCTGTTTACAGAATTTATTTCACTTAGGCCGTTAACCCGAAAAAATGATCTGATCCAGTAGTTCTGTACACCGCGCTAAGTGAGTAAAATCACATAACGAGGTGCCTATGACAGCTAAAAAGAACTGCAAGACCTATACCGCAGAATTTAAGGCCCTCTAACTTATAGTTGTTTCGGATGCGGCTTATTTGTTTTTGTGCTCCAGTGCTGTAAGTGATGTGCCTACGATAAATATAGACACGACAAACAAGCCTAAATCTTTTAGCAAAAACTGGCCAGGAACCACAGAGATCGCAGGAAACCCAAGAGATGCCTCAAAAACACCGGGTGTAGTCAGCATGAACGACAATGTCGTAAAAAAGAGTCCGGTTGAAAGTACACCGCCCAAGATTGCGAGCTTAGGGGAGAAAACTCGTGCAGCGATTAACAGGCCAACTGAAATTTCAAGCACACCCAGAAAATTTGAGAATCCTTGAATGCTGAGGAAACTATACATCCATGAAAGCAGAGGGCTATTACTAACAAAACCATGTATACCGTTTGCTTCGTAGCTAGTGAATTTCATACCACCAAACCACAAATATATTATCGTCATGGCAACGTAGATGCCACCTATACCAAACTTAGTGACTTTTGCACCGAGATTATTACTAAGGATATTGGTAGTCTGGACACCATTTTCAATTTCGGGAATAGTCATCTTATATCTCCAATTATTTTTAGCCATGTGGACTCACTCTATGTAGCCCACTAAAATGATATGACTCTTGAGAAAAACTATATGTTTACTCGAGTCGAACCTAACTTAGGTAATTGCTGTAGTTGAGCACCAATGGATTAGACATCAATGCCTAGTGGTTGAACGGCCGGGAAGTCGACCTCGGTCTGTGTCACTTCGTTAACGTAGTTAGTGAAAGTGTTCAGGGCAACAGCCAACAGAATATCCACTACATGTGCATCACTGTAGCCAGCGTTCAGCACCGCTTGGACCTGGTCATTGCTGACTTGCCCGCGCTGGCGGACTACGGCGGCAGCAAAACGCACGGCTGCGTCGGCCTTAGGGTCATTTGATGCACCGCTGCGGTTGGCAGTGAGTTCAGCATCATCAAGCTTGGCCACCTTACGGCCTAGGAAGGAATGGCCAGCAAGGCAATAATCGCAGCCGTTGATCTCAGCGACGGCTAGGGCAATACGCTCAAGAGTCGCTGTACCCAAGCCGCCCTGTGCTGATGCTGCGCTCAATTGCAGGTAGCCAGTCAGCGCAGCAGGGCTGTTGGCAACGACGCGGAACATGTTAGGAACGCGGCCCAGTTGTTTTTCCACAGCCTTGAGTGAGGTATGGGTAGCAGTAGGCGCGGCGTCGATTGTGGTAGGGGTGTTCAAACGTGACATAAATTTCTCCTAGTGATTTGAAAGACAGCACGCTGTATTGGCGTGGAATAAATTGTATTTAAGAAGGTTCTGCTTGATAATCCGTTGCTATCAGACAGCTCATCTTCACGTCTTGCGCAGTCGCCATTTCAGTGCCACTACACACCTTCGTTGACGTCACGCCGTCCTGATTTCTAAGGAGGTCTTCGAGACTCCAAAAACACCCTCCGGCAACGATCACATTATTTATTTTTCATAAAGCCTCCTTGGTTTTTATCTATTTACTAATGGAACTGAATTTACAGCATGTAAAATAGATATAACATGCTCAATAGTTCGTATAATGTGACTTATTAGACAGTTTACGTAGGGGCTATGTATGGATGCAGACTTTGGATATCAGATTAAAAGAGTTGTGAAATTAAGGGTTCACGAAAAACTGCAAATATAGGGCAAATCAGATTGTCTATACCCATAATTTAGAGCGCCCGAGCATCAGGAACTCACTGAAAGCAGACGTTTCTGAAAATAAACAAGGCACAGCGCTTGAAAATTTCGAGACATCAACGTTTTGCCAAAAGGCTAAAAATGCGTGCACTACTCATTTCGCATTTAAAGAGAGCATCGGTTATTAGGCAATAACGATGTGGCCAAAATTTGTCGACCACTACACTATCTCGTAAACGAGTTTGATAGACGTCAACTAGTACGTATTTTTAGTGTAAGGTCATATTAATGCACGATGCTAAACTCTGCTGTGAGCTAGGTAGGATGTATAAATACCATAAATATTTCAATGCTTTACTTTTTAAAGCTCAAGTGAGTTACTCAGTTCCGACTGTTGGTGGCAGATTTGGAATCTCGCGATTTGTCTTAAATGTCAGCCAAGCAAGTCTCTCGCTAATAAAGTGTTGACTATCCCTGACAAAGTAACAATTTCTTGCCATAATCAGACTTAAGCACTTTACTTAGAGTGTATGTGCGCCGCTTAATGCATCAATGCTGCTAATTCCCTGATTGACATCAATCACTTTGTTTCCTGTTTGATACTCTGAGATAAACAAGATCGAATGATGCAAAAGGGGACTATTTAAATACTGAGGGAACAAATGGCAGTAGATTTGAGCATAGAAACCGCTCTGCTCCTAGAGCGCTGGCAAGGCATTGTAAACTCGATGGCTCAAGTCGCGGAAGTGCCTTGTGTGCTGATTAATCGATTAGATAAAAACGAAATTTGTCAGGCTGTTGGCAGTGTGTCAGTACCAACTTTTTATTGCGGTGAACCTGTTCCATTGGCACTTAACACTTATTGTTCCCAAGTCATTTCCAGTAACCAGCCATTACTAGTTGAAAATGCAATCGGTACCCGATATGAAAACAATAACCCAACATTTGCAGCAGGCTTTAGTTATTACTATGGCCTGCCATTGCTTTGGCCTAGCGGAAAAACTTTCGGTACTTTGTGTATGTTGGACTTTTCAAGCCCAGATCGGGCATCACAACACTGTTCCTTACTCACACTTTTTAAGCAGGCCATTGAATACGATTTACAGATGCTTCAACAACAGCAAGATCTGCTAAAGCGTGAGCAACAAGCAGACAAAAAATTTATACAACTATTCAATGAGATGTCAAATAGGATAAGACCGGTAACTAATAATAAGTTGCTTCAATCTGAGTTGTTTGTACTTTTGACAAGCCAATACCAATACTGGCATCAGGAACTGGATAAGCAGCTTAATCAAACCGTCCTGACTGATGAAAACTCCATTCATATAGCGGCACTGGTTCGAATTTGGTCAAATTTGTTGGCGATTGCCCATGAAACAGAATGGTTGAGAGCTACGGCAGTTCTAGAACCTTATAGTTGTGATGCTGTTGCGTCACTGGTCAATGCAACTCCATTATTAGAACAAGCAGTGTATAAAACAGCGCTGACCCTTGGTGCTGATCTCGTTTTGAGGAGTCATTTGCCTAATCCACTGTTACTAAGTGGGAAACCAGAGTTATGGTCTCTGATAGGACTAGCTATCACGAGCTTTTTAGTTGTTGGCGCCAGCGGTACAAGTATAACTATTTTTGTCAGTAACCGATTAAAAGGTAAGTACAGAGTTTTGGAATGGTCCCTTCTTGTAAAAGGCCAGACGATGCCGCTGCGTTTTACCCGCGATAATCAAGCGCTTTATGGTTTTGCAACAGTATGTGCCGAGTTAGCGGGTGCTGTTCTTGAATCTGGTGAGTGGCAATTAACTGAGAGTCTTCAGCAACAGAGTCGTTATCTCAACTCAAATCGTGATCACGTTGACGACATTGAAAGCAGGAATGCTTCAAGAACTGCTAATGGCATAACCAGGCTTATCTGCTTATCGATACCGGTGATGGGAGACGATTTATAAACACTCAGCGATGATCAGCGAAGTTGTGTTTTAGTTTTCTTGTTGGCACTACATCCGGTATGGCGGCCTTTAATCTGAGAGTGACACTTGGGATAACTGAAAAACTGGCTGTGATTCTGCTGAACGGAGCTTGGTGCTAAGCATGTTGGCGTCATTCAAAGCAAGGTCAACACTGCTATTAACGTTTACGATTATCTGACGGACGTGCTGCTGCGCGTCAACCAACATCCAGTAAGCAAGGTACATGAACTAATGCCGAAGTTACGGAAAGCTCAGTTCGAAAGCGCATTACAGCGTTCAGCTCTATTTAGCAATCCCGATGCTTCGGTAAAATAAGCCACGGAAAATGCTCCGGAGGCCGCATGCACACTAAATAGATGACGTTAGACGAAGAGTTGGATTTAAACGAGCAAATTATAGAGCCTGCGACCGGAAAAGCCAAAAGTTTATAAATACAGCTAAAACTCAAATCAAGCAGGCGAATATTGTACAAAACAATACCATTGCTACAGAGATAACTTCAAGTCTGACAGATCTATGCTAGAGTTAAATCAACGATTTAATTCATTTTTCTATGCAGGATCTTTGAAAAATGCAGTAGAAAAACGGAGAAGTACATGACCTTTAGTTTAGCTCAAACAGCTAGTGCAGAAACCACACTAAAAGCACCTGCTGAAGCAGATCAGAACCTGCGGGATATCACTGAACTGGCGTGTTATATCTGTGATGCACCAGTGGCTATGGTGACGCGAACCGATGACACAAAGCTGAATCTAATTGCAAAAGTTGGTATTTCGCGTACCTCTGTATTAATTAAAGAGTCCTTTTGCGTGTATGCAATGGAAACACCTGATGCGGTAATGGTGGTCCCTGACGCTACTTTAGATCACAGATTCAGTACCAATGCTATGGTGATTTCAGGACCTGGCTACCGATTTTATGCTGGCTCGCCGCTGATTGATCCCGAAGGTGCAGTGATTGGTACTATTTGTGTCTATGATCATGTTCCTAAGCAGCTGAACCAGCGGCAGATAAGCTCTTTGCAGGCTCTGTCCAGACAAGTGATCGCCATACTGGAGCTGAAAAAAGTCGGCGAACAATTACATAATACCAGCATGACGGATGCGCTGACAGGGGTGAACAACAGAAGAGCTTTTGACCTCAAGTTTGAAGCTGAATTTGCTCGCTGGCAAAGAACAGGACAATCTTTTGTACTGGCATTGATTGATATTGATCACTTTAAGAGTTTTAACGACAGCTATGGTCATGCCGCAGGAGATGAGGCACTGAGTCAAGTCGCGGCTCTGTTTCAGCGCCATAGCAGGAACTATGACTTTTTCGCCCGTTATGGTGGTGAAGAGTTTGTGCTGATCCTGCCAGGCACAGACACAGCGTCCGCAAATAAAACACTGGAAAAGTTAAGGCTGGTAGTGGCTAACCATGAGTGGTTATTACGACAATTAACGGTCAGCATAGGTTTGGCCAGCGCTGATTTATTTGACGACAAAAAGCAGTTGCTCGAAGTCGCCGATCAGATGTTATACAAAGCTAAAACCCAAGGCCGCAATCAAACCAGTGTGTTCGCCACACTGTAAGAGATCTGTTCATGCTGCGCTGATCTCAAGACCTCATAAAAACTGAGGTCTTGCTTCGGTCGATAAGCTGGTCTGATATTGGCATTATTTATTCCTTTCAAATACATGGGTAATGCGACTTACACAGATTTTTTATGCTCTCTTGGACTCCATGTGAAGGAGATCGTCACATTCTTTACATATAGAAAATAGAGTTCTTTAGCCAGCTGCAATTTCAGATTAACCGATTCGGTAAGCTTTCTGCATTTCCGGAGACAACTTTTTTAGCCAGCTTGAGAGACTGAAGCCTTTTCTATCGGTACTATTTAATTTAGTAAAATACAGATGTTCATCCCAGCGAGGACCGAAATCTACTTCTGCAAGACTTACAAGCTGTTTGTTTCTGCGAAGACGATGCTTTTGATGGTAATCTTCGGCGGGCCAAAAATAACCATTTTGTTCTCCGGCCTCAATCACCTCGGGAGATTTCTCCTTTCCAATCGCTTGAATCAGTTCTTCAGCTACTTGTTTTTGCTCCAGATCAAAAACAAAAAGTATCTGGCGATACTGGCCCTGCTTTCTACCATGAACAGACCATGATTCAAAACTTCCAAGAAGTTCCCTGTAGCTGATTTGGTCTTTATCGTAGATCACTCTGACGACTTCGGCGTGTCCGTTGATGTTGCGGTAACTCGGATCCAGAGTTGATGCTCCAGCGTAGCCAACACGTGTTTGCACTACTCCCTGCGTCCCTCCAAAATTAGAATCCGGTCCCCAAAAGCAACCCATGCCGAAAACCGTTTGACTAAGCTTCCCGATTTTCAATGCTTCTTCGATTGCTTCAGGGGTTGCAAATTCATAGCTTTCAACACCGTCTTCTTTATTCATTTTTAGATCCGACATATTTTTCTCCTAACTTTCAAGAATTGTAGCCACTCCCATTCCTCCCGCCGTGCAAACGACGATAAGGCCACGTTTTCCAGGACCAGCTGAGTGCAGTATCTTTGCTAAAACTCCGACGATCTTAGCGCCAGTAGCCGCAAACGGATGCCCAAGGGCAATGCTACTTCCACGGACATTTAGCTTCGAGCGGTCAATTTTTCCGAGAGGCTCTGATCGTCCCAAACGTGTTTTGCAGTATTCAGCAGACTCCCACGCCTTCATCGTGCAGAGCACTTGTCCAGCGAACGCCTCGTGAATTTCGTAAAAATCAAAATCCTGAAGCTTTAAGCCGTTTCGCTTCAATAATTCACTGACCGCCACAGTTGGAGCCATGAGCAAACCTTCGCCAGCGACGTAATCCACGGCAGAAGTATGAGAATCCACAATCTTGGCCAACAGCGGCCAATTATTCTTTTTAGCCTCTTCTTCGGAAGCCAAAAGAACGGTGGACGAGCCATCCGTGAGTGAACTCGAGTTGCCTGCCGTCAGAGTTCCTTTTTCGGATCGATCAAATGCTGGCTTTAGCTTTGCCAACTTCTCTAAAGTCGTATCGCCACGCATGATTCCATCCGTACTTTTTCCTAAAAATGGAAAAACGAGATCGGCATAAAAGCCGTCTTTGTACGCTTTCGCGGCGTTCAGATGGCTTGCCAGAGCCAGCTCGTCTTGCTCTTGCCGGGAAATTTTCCATTCTTTGACCATCAACTCACAATGTTCACCCATTGACTTCCCTGTTCGCGGTTCAACGACGGCGGGTGGCACGGGTTTTAAATCGCTCGGCCTAAAGCTCAAAAAGATTCTTAGTTTCTCGCCGAGTGTTCTGGCCGAATTCAATGCAACGAGCTTCTGCGAGAACGAACGAGTCACCATAATTGGCAAGTCGCTATTGCTATCCACGCCGCCCGCAATACCGCTCTCGATTTGGTAGCTGGATATTTTGTGTGCGATCTGAATCGTAGTTTCTAAACTGGTACCGCAAGCCCGCTGCACGTTATATGCTGGCGTATTCGGATGTAAGCCAGAAGCCTGAACAACTTCACGCGCAAAGTTCCAGTTGGCCGAACTTTGCATGAGTGCACCCAGAGCCACGTCACCCACGACTTTGCCCTTTAAGTTATATCTTTCGACTAAACTTTTCAGGCTAGCGGTCATAAGCTCTGGCGTGGTGACATCTCGATAGGCAGTCATTGATTTCATAAATGGAATACGGACGCCACCTACGACATAAGTAGTTCTCGTTTTCATAATTTCACCTCCGGCTTTGTGTGCCGTTCAAAAACTTCTCCGACCTTCACGTCGTACGATTCAAAAATGTAGTCTTTGCCAAGCATCTTGGCTTTTTTGTGTTCGGGATGCTTATCCCAAGCATCGAAAGCTTCTCTGGTAAGGAACTCGACAATTAGAACATCTTCACCGTTAGGAGAAGAAAACCGCTCATGGCTTCCGTAACCAGGAATGGCTTCGACAAGCGCGGACATCTCGGCGTATCTTCTTTCAAACTCCCCACCGTGCTCCTTGGCAACACGACTGCGGAAAACTGCTATAATCATTGATCTGACTCCTTACTAAGCTAATTACAATCCTCAAAAAAAAGATCTCGTTATTTCATCGAAGCTTCCAACCACTTGTCGAGATCCTTGAACTTGGGGTTTCTCAGCTTCTTTGTCCCAACCAGTATTGTCGGGAAATTTAACTTTCCAGTAGTATAAAGGGATCGCAGTTCATCAGCTGCCGCGTCGTCTTCGTGAACATCTAAAAAATCAAACTCGATTCCTTTTTCTTTCAAGTACGACTGGTAAATCTTGGTTTTGTGGCAGTCCTTATGACCGAACAGCTTAATCCCCACGACCCCCTCCATTTTCTAAAATTACTCTACAAACTTCAACGACTCCGAGTTGATGCAGAATCGAGCCCCAGAGGGCTCAGGACCGTCTGGAAAAACGTGCCCTAAGTGGGCTTCGCACACATTGCATAGCACTTCGATTCTTCGTCCGTAAGTCGTGTCCAGTTCATATTGAATTACGTTGTCGGCGACGGGCTCAGAAAAACTCGGCCAACCTGTTCCCGAATCAAACTTAACGTTCGAGTCAAAGAGTTCGGTGTCGCAGCCCGCGCAGGCATACCGTCCTGCCTCATAAAATGAACAGAGTTCCCCAGTGTGAGGGCGCTCGGTGCCTTTCTTCCGCATGACATTAAATTGAGCGGGCGTCAGAATTTTTTTCCACTCTTCCTCGCTCTTTTCTACTTTTCTAGGAGGAGCGGGAGTGCCGTTATCGAGATAGTTGTTAATGCTTTCCCAGTTGAACATAAATTTGCTCCTTTATTTTTGGGTTTGTTCTTTAGCTATCAATCCACGCGAAGAAGTCAGTCGCGCTACCAATGAATTTTCCATCCACAAAAACTTGCGGAACAGTTTGAAGGTTGGTTTTTTTCTTCAACTCATCATAAGTCTTGGGATCGTCATCCACGCGAATTTGTTTAAAATCAACTTTTTCAGAAGTTAAGTACTCCTTCACGCGTTTACTAAACGGACAATGGTCTTTTGTGTAGATGACAACGTTCTTAAGTTCTTTCATTTTTTCCTCTTTCGTTTGATTCATGGTTTAATCTCTCTCAAAATGGCACGTGTACCCGTGGGGATTCTTCTTCAAATAGTTTTGGTGATACTCCTCAGCGTCATAAAACTCTTTTTCCAAGGCTACCGTCGTGACCACGGGATTCTCGAAGCGACCGATCTCATTGACCTCATCAATCACGTTTTCGATAATCGCTTTCTGTGCATCGTCACGATAGAACGCTGCCGAGCGATACGAAGTGCCAACATCATTTCCTTGGCGATTCTTCGTAGTCGGATCATGGATTTTGAAAAAGTAATGTAGAATCTCTTCGAGAGATATTTCGTCTTGGTCGTATTCCACGCGAACCGCTTCGGCGTGCCCCGTTTTCCCTGTTATAATATCGGCGTAGGTAGGATCATCAAAATCTCCGCCAGAGTAGCCCACCTTCGTTGACGTCACACCGTCCAGACTCCTAAGGAGGTCTTCGAGACCCCAAAAACACCCTCCGGCAACGATCACATAATCTAGTTTCATAAAGCCTCCTTAGTTTTCATCCACTTACTGATTAGACTGACTTTACAGTATATAAAATAGATATAATATGTTCAATAGTTCGTATAACATGACCTATTGGACAGTTTACGTAGGAGCTATATATGGATGTTCTCAGTGAAATTTTAGATAAGGTAGAGCTTACTAGCAGCTACTGGTATAGAACCTCATTTGCGGGAGACTGGGGCATCAGCCTCCCGCAGGAAGAGAATCTAGCGAGATTTCACATCGTGACTCATGGCGAGTTTTGGTATGAGGTGCCAAAACTTAAACTTAAAGCATTGGCGGAGCAGGGCGATATTTTGATCTTTTTCAAAGGGATGGAGCACACCATGGCCAGTGCACCAAAAATCAAGGCCGAGCCTGCGGTCGAATTTAGAGCTAAAGCCAACCTCACCGAAGCTCAAGTTTTGGAATACGGTGATCAGAGCAAGCTCAAAGCCAACGTCGTTTGCGGACATTTTTGTTTTAATGGCGGACCCGATCATCCATTCTTAAATTCGCTGCCAAATGTCGTGCATATCAAGAGTGCTGATATCTCCCACTCGCCTTGGCTTGCCATGCTTTTAAGTATTATAGAGCAGGAAGTAAAATCAGGGCTTCCTGGAAGCAACACGTTAGTCAGAAAGCTGACCGAAATTATCTTCGTGCAAGCGTTAAGAATCCACATGTACAAATCCAATAAAAATGCTGGATTCTTCAAACTGATCGAAAATCCGCAACTCAGCAAAACCTTGGAAGCTATTCATCATAGTCTCGATAAAAAATGGGGTCTTGACGATCTCGCCGGGATTGCGGGGATGTCGCGTACGAACTACAGCGTCAAATTTAAGGAGCTGTCAGGCATGACACCTCTTGATTATTTAACCTATTGTCGGCTTGAAAAAGCAAAGCAGCTGCTTAAAGAATCCGGTAAGTCTGTTCCCGAAGTGAGTGAAGCCATTGGGTATCCGGCACATGAACACTTTCAAAAGTTGTTTAAGAAAAAAATTGGCAAAACTCCTAGCGCGTACAGAAAAGAAAATTCTAAAAAGGTGTAAAAATGAATATCTATAACTCTCCTGTTACCAAAATAGCTTTCTGGGTCATAGTCATTGGTGGTGCGGCTTGCCTGCTTATCCCTTTGTTTGCACCTCTTCTTCCGCTGCAATATTTGAAAGGTTATGGCGAAATAGGAGATGCTCTTGGAGGTATTTCAAGCCCATTTCTACAAATTCTGGGTTCAGTGCTTCTCTTTCTGGTGTTAAAAGCTCAGATTGACGCTAATGGCATCCTCCATCAGCAAATCGAAAAGGAATATACGAAGGAGCAACTGAGGCACGAGTTGAATCAGCTTCACGAACTTTATATGTTCGTCGAAAGAAACATTAAAAATTTTAGCTACGATCAGGAAAAGATGATTGATGGCAAGTCGCAAATGATCCTTTTGCATTCCCGGCGAGCGATTAAATGTTTCATTGAGGATCTAGCGAGCTTAGATGTTGATATTCACAAAGATGACGACATTTTAAGGTTCGACGGGGTTAAAGAAATTATGAGCATTTTGAACAGCGTTGACCTATATTTCGACAAAATCAAAGACAGCGAGATTGCACCTTATCATAAGAGTTTTTATAAAACGCTTATGCAGCACGAACTTCTCTTCAGCGTTTTTCCTTATCAAGATCTCGACAATCAAGCGTACCTAAAACAAGAGCATTGCCCAGAGTGTGGTGAATATCATGCAAATTATCCGCCACTGATTTATGACCGGTTACAGAAAATTAAAAAAAGTTTCTCCTGATGTATTATGGATATTTATTCGGTATCGGTCCTACCAAAAAGCTATTTGTAGTATCTCGAGTACGTGCTGTGGTGTAGTAATTCCAATCTTAGAAAACTCAAAGCTTATTCTGAAACTATCGGAATTGTCGGTTGGGTGAGACTTAGTCGCCCCGTAAAGCCTTATCGGGGCGGCAAAGATAACTTTTTATATCACTGCTATTGATGACGTCCTTTGTTTACTAAAGTTGTAAGCCCTTATTCTTTGTTTTAGACCTTCAACCACTCCGGGCTTGTCACTAGGAGAGTCCCCTTGGCTAACCTTAGCCGTCAGATCGTATTCAGCGATTTCTAGCCGGTCCCCCTGAATCATTTTACGCCAACCGTTCCACAACTTAGGGTCAAGCTCTTCGGTACGCCAACCATCGGTCGGTTCGCTCCGACTCGCTAAAGCCAGATCCCTGATTTGGTTCTGGAGCGTTAGATCGTCAATCATTGTTCAGCGCCGTACAAAAATGCTATTTTGTTCATACTCAATGCGTTTGTGGGTTTGGTTTGTTTGGCGACTGATCTGATCGCGCAAACTGCATTGAGTTCCCTTACCTGAGTGATCTACTATTTCGCACAGTTATTTAGCTTTATCGTAACGCTCAAGAAATTGGGCTTAATGCCGAATACAATAAAATAAAACAGCCAACCCTTGAGGCTCTTATGCGCCAGAATTTACCAGTGACGGGTCGAAACTTAGAACTCCCAAAAGATACCAATATTCTTTCGACTACCTCCCCTCAAAGCCATATCACGCACGGCGGCCGCAAAAACTGAGTGCAACACCTGACCTTTCCGGTACGGTGCTGCCACTATGTCCTATCACGAACTCAGTATCCCCGAACGTGCGACCCTTCAACTCGGCCTTGCCCAAGGTTTCAGCCAGCGGCGAATTGCCCGGATGCTCGGCCGCTCCCCCTCGACCATCAGCCGGGAGCTGCGCCGCAACCGGGCCCCTGGCACCCGCTACCAGGCCTGTGCTGCCCAGCAGCAGATGCAGGTCCGCCGCCAGGTCTGCAGGCCTCAGTGCAAGCTGCTGCCGGGCAGTGAGCGCTTCGAGCTGGTCGTCCATATGCTGCGTGAGGGTTTGTCTCCCGAGCAGATTGCCGGCAAGCTGCGCAGCATGAACATACCCAGCCTCAGAGAGGCCTACGTCTGCCGCGAGACGATCTATAACGCGATCTACGCCCTGCCGGTCGGTGGCCTGCGCAAGGAGCTGATCATCTGCCTGCGCCAGGGCAAGACGAGTCGCAGGCCGCGCTCTGGCGGCGTCGATCGGCGCGGCCAGATCCCTGAAATGCTCAGCATCCACGTGCGCCCGCCGGAGGTCGAAGACCGGCTGATGCCAGGCCATTGGGAGGGCGACCTGATCAAGGGCAAGGCCAATGCCTCGGCGGTGGGCACCTTGGTGGAGCGTACCAGCGGCTACCTGATGCTGATCAAGATGGCCGACGCGACGGCGACCTCGGCGCTGGAGGGCTTCAGTGCGGCGCTCAATGGCATGCCGCTGGCGGTGCGCAAGAGCATGACCTACGACCAGGGCCGGGAGATGGCGCGGCACGCCGAGATCACCCAGCGGACCGGGGTGGCGATCTACTTCTGCGACCCGCACAGCCCCTGGCAACGCGGCAGCAATGAGAACATCAATGGACTGATCCGCCAGTACCTGCCCAAGGGCACGGACTTGTCGGTGCATAGTCAGGAAGCCCTGGACGCCATCGCTTTGCAACTGAATATGCGACCGCGCAAACGCTTCGACTTCAAATGCCCGATCGAGGTGATGGGCGAAGTGATGCAAGAAGCCGTGGTGATGCGGCATGATGCTCCCGCTTCAATTCAATAACCGTGTTGCACTCAGATCCTGCAACCAGCTATTATGATGGACACACCAAATAACTCACTGCATGAGGCAACCCATGAAAAAGCAATTAAAAATAATTCTGCTCGCGTCCCACCTGGCTCTGTTTGGCGCGGGAGTTGGGCTAGGGATCTATATACTTCCGATTTTGACAGCACAAGAAAACGCCACCATCGCCGAAATTGAAGAAGTGCAAAAGGTGGCAAAGTATAGCGGAGAGTTCAAGAAAGATCAGAAAGGCAGCGACGCCCTTCACTGGGCGAATGGACAACTTTTTGTTACGGATAACGAAATTGTATTTAAAGGTGATGTAGCACCTGGTCCAGACTACAAAATTTACCTGACAAAGAAACAAGCCACCGACAAAGAATCGTTTTTGGACATAAAGAAAGAAGCAATTCTGATTGGCGAATTGAAAAACTTCGGGAATTTCAAGAAAACCATTCCTGCAAGCGTCAACGTCAACGAGTTTACAACGGTCCAAATATGGTGCGAGCATTTCTCTAAGTTCATCGGCTCCGCAAAATATCAGTAAACAAGCTTAAACTTGGATCTTGCCTGTTCACGAATAACATGCGCCTCATGCCAATGGAAATTAAAGTCTTGCCGGGCATGAGGCCTCCCCTCCACGTCTAGATTCTTGAAGTCAAAATTGACCTCAACCGACCCTCAGACACTGACTACGATGCCTGCATACCCTGAAGCGGTTCACCAGATGGGCTTGCGACAGAGATAAGTACGCGCCAACCTCAGATGCCGCTAAGGCTCTATACGCCGCCTTATCGGAATGGGTGGAATTTTGCGCGCGAGCGTCTAATGTTATCCAAGAGCGAGGGCTCTGATTAGTCCCGTCTCCCATGAAGATTCGCAGACTAAGACCCCTATTAAATCTGTAACATTTCGCTAGTTGGGGTCGTCTCAGAATTCGGAAAATAAAGCACGCTAAGGCGTAGTCACCCCGTGACTCCCCCGCGCCGATGCAGCGAGCTTCGTTCCGTCTTGCAGTGACGCAATCAGCGGGCAGGAAACGTTCCCTTTCCGCGCATGGCAGGCGCACACCAGTTCAGACAGCACGGCCTCCATGCGTGCCAAGTCGGCCATCTTCTCGCGCACATCCTTGAGCTTGTGCTCGGCCAGGCCGCTGGCTTCCTCGCAATGGGTGCCATCCTCCAGCCGCAGTAGCTCGGCGATTTCGTCCAGGCTAAAGCCCAGCCGCTGGGCCGATTTCACGAACCGCACTCGTGTTACATCCGCCTCGCCATAGCGGCGAATGCTGCCATAGGGCTTGTCTGGCTCCGGCAGCAGGCCCTTGCGCTGGTAGAACCGGATGGTCTCCACATTGACCCCGGCCGCCTTGGCAAAAACGCCAATGGTCAGATTCTCAAAATTAATTTGCATATCGCTTGACTCCGTACATAACTACGGAAGTAAGCTTAAGCTATCCAAACCAAATTTGAAAGGACAAGCGTATGTCTGAACCACAAAAGTCTGAACCACAAAAGTCTGAACCACAAAAGTCTGAACCACAAAACGGGCGCGGCGCGCTCTTCGCCGGTGGGCTGGCCGCCATTCTTGCGTCGGCCTGCTGCCTGGGGCCGCTGGTTTTGATCGCCTTGGGGTTCAGCGGGGCATGGATCGGCAACCTGACGGTGCTGGAACCCTATCGCCCGATCTTCATCGGCGCAGCGCTGGTCGCGCTGTTTTTCGCCTGGCGGCGCATCTACCGCCCGGCGCAAGCCTGCAAACCGGGTGAGGTCTGCGCGATTCCCCAAGTGCGAGCTACTTACAAGCTCATTTTCTGGATCGTGGCCGCGCTGGTCCTGGTCTCGCTCGGATTTCCCTACGTCATGCCATTTTTCTATTAATCACAGGAGTTCATCATGAAAAAACTGTTTGCCGCCCTCGCCCTCGCTGCCGTTGTTGCCCCCGTGTGGGCCGCCACCCAGACCGTCACGCTGTCCGTGCCTGGCATGACCTGCGCCTCTTGCCCGATCACTGTCAAGCACGCGCTTTCCAAGGTTGAGGGCGTGAGCAAGACCGACGTAAGTTTCGACAAGCGCCAGGCCGTCGTCACCTTCGACGATGCCAAGACCAACGTCCAGAAGTTGACCAAGGCGACCGAGGACGCGGGCTATCCGTCCAGCCTCAAACGCTGATCCGTTAACCGAACTCGGGAGCGACACATGGGACTCATCACGCGCATCGCTGGCAAAACCGGCGCGCTCGGCAGCGTCGTTTCCGCGATGGGCTGCGCCGCCTGTTTTCCTGCCATCGCCAGCTTTGGCGCGGCCATCGGACTGGGCTTCTTGAGCCAGTACGAGGGGCTATTCATTGGCATCCTGCTGCCGATGTTCGCCGGCATCGCGTTACTCGCCAATGCTATCGCTTGGCTCAATCATCGACAGTGGCGACGCACGGCGCTCGGCACGATAGGCCCGATCTTGGTGCTGGCAGCGGTGTTTTTAATGCGGGCTTACGGCTGGCAGAGCGGTGGACTGCTCTATGTCGGCCTGGCCTTGATGGTTGGGGTGTCGGTCTGGGATTTCATCTCGCCAGCACATCGCCGCTGCGGGCCGGACAGCTGTGAATTGCCAGAACAACGTGGCTGACGGCAACAGCCGTAGCCACCACAGAAAAGGAAAAATACATGACCACCCTGAAAATCACCGGGATGACCTGCGACTCGTGCGCGGCTCACGTCAAGGAAGCCTTGGAGAAAGTGCCCGGCGTGCAATCGGCGCTGGTGTCCTATCCGAAGGGCACAGCGCAACTCGCCATTGAGGCGGGCACGTCATCGGATGCGCTGACTACCGCCGTGGCCGGACTGGGCTACGAGGCAACGCTTGCCGATGCGCCACCGACGGACAACCGCGCCGGCCTGCTCGACAAGATGCGCGGCTGGATAGGGGCCGCTGATAAGCCCAGTGGCAACGAACGCCCGTTGCAGGTCGTCGTCATTGGTAGCGGTGGAGCCGCGATGGCGGCAGCACTGAAGGCCGTCGAGCAAGGCGCGCAGGTCACGCTGATTGAGCGCGGCACCATCGGCGGCACCTGCGTCAACGTCGGTTGTGTGCCGTCCAAGATCATGATCCGCGCCGCCCACATCGCCCATCTGCGCCGGGAAAGCCCATTCGACGGCGGCATGCCACCCACACCGCCGACGATCTTGCGCGAGCGGCTGCTGGCCCAGCAGCAGGCCCGTGTCGAAGAACTCCGTCATGCCAAGTACGAAGGCATCCTGGACGGCAATTCAGCCATCACCGTTCTGCACGGTGAAGCGCGTTTCAAGGACGACCAGAGCCTTATCGTTAGTTTGAACGAGGGTGGCGAGCGCGTCGTGATGTTCGACCGCTGCCTGGTCGCCACGGGTGCCAGCCCGGCGGTCCCGCCGATTCCGGGCTTGAAAGAGTCACCCTACTGGACTTCCACCGAGGCCCTGGCGAGCGACACCATTCCCGAACGCCTTGCCGTAATCGGCTCGTCGGTGGTGGCGCTGGAGCTGGCGCAAGCCTTTGCCCGGCTGGGCAGCAAGGTCACGGCCCTGGCGCGCAATACCTTGTTCTTCCGTGAAGACCCGGCCATCGGCGAGGCGGTGACAGCCGCTTTCCGTGCCGAGGGCATCGAGGTGCTGGAGCACACGCAAGCCAGCCAGGTCGCCCATATGGACGGTGAATTCGTGCTGACCACCACGCACGGTGAATTGCGCGCCGACAAGCTGCTGGTCGCCACCGGCCGGACACCGAACACGCGCAGCCTGGCATTGGAAGCGGCGGGGGTAGCCGTCAATGCGCAGGGGGCCATCGTCATCGACAAGGGCATGCGCACCAGTAGCCCGAACATCTACGCGGCCGGCGACTGCACCGACCAGCCGCAGTTCGTCTATGTGGCGGCAGCGGCCGGCACTCGTGCGGCGATCAACATGACTGGCGGCGATGCGGCCCTGGACCTGACCGCAATGCCGGCCGTGGTGTTCACCGACCCGCAGGTCGCCACCGTGGGCTACAGCGAGGCGGAAGCACATCACGACGGGATCGAGACCGACAGTCGCCTGCTAACACTGGATAACGTGCCGCGTGCGCTTGCCAACTTCGACACACGCGGCTTCATCAAGCTGGTCATCGAGGAAGGTAGCGGACGGCTCATCGGCGTGCAAGCGGTGGCCCCGGAAGCGGGTGAACTGATCCAGACGGCGGTGCTCGCCATTCGCAACCGTATGACCGTGCAGGAACTGGCCGACCAATTGTTCCCCTACCTGACCATGGTCGAAGGGCTGAAGCTCGCGGCGCAGACCTTCAGCAAGGACGTGAAGCAGCTTTCGTGCTGCGCCGGATGAGGAAAAGGAGGTGTTCAATGAGCGCCTACACAGTGTCCCGGCTGGCCCTTGATGCCGGGGTGAGCGTGCATATCGTGCGCGACTACCTGCTGCGCGGATTGCTACGGCCGGTCGCGTACACCACGGGCGGCTACGGCTTGTTCGATGACACCGCGTTGCAACGGCTGCGCTTTGTACGGGCTGCCTTCGAAGCGGGTATCGGCCTGGACGCACTGGCGCGGCTGTGCCGGGCGCTGGATGCTGCGGACGGTGACGGTGCGTCTGCGCAGCTTGCCGTGTTGCGGCAACTCGTCGAGCGTCGGCGCGAGGCCCTGGCCAGCCTCGAAATGCAACTGGCCGCCATGCCAACCGAACCGGCACAGCACGCGGAGAGTCTGCCATGAACAGCCCAGAGCACTTGCCGTCTGAGACGCACAAACCGATCACCGGCTACTTGTGGGGCGCGCTGGCCGTGCTCACCTGTCCCTGCCATTTGCCGATTCTCGCCATTGTGCTAGCCGGCACGACGGCCGGCGCGTTCATCGGGGAGCACTGGGGTATTGCAGCCCTCACGCTGACCGGCTTGTTTGTCCTGTCTGTGACGCGGCTGCTGCGGGCCTTCAAGGGAAGATCATGACCGCTTCCCAGCCAGCCGAGAGTGGGCAGCTTTGAGCTTCGCTACCAATCTGGAGGAGTACCACCATGAACGCAAACGCCCCGAACACTGCCAGTTGCACCACCTGCTGCGTATGCTGCAAAGAAATTCCGCTCGATGCCGCCTTCACCCCGGAAGGCGCGGAATACGTCGAACATTTCTGCGGGCTGGATTGCTATGAACGCTTCCAGGCACGCGCCAAGGCCGCGACAGAATCTGACATTGCGCCTGTCCCTGGCGGTTCGCAGCCGTCAGATTGAGGCATGCCCTAACTGGGCGTCAGGCCGGAACCTTGGGCAGTGTCAGAATAGGGCCGATTCCAGCATTTTCTGACGACTCGCCTGCAACCTCTAGGGCCTCAACCTGACAGGCCGCACGCTTAGCGTACGATTTTGTCCGTTTTCTCTATCGTCCCCTATTAGTAAAAAACTAGAGTTGATGAATATTAAAACGGCCTACGACCTAGCACAAATGCCTGCAGGGCATGCTCGTAAGGAATTTAGCATTGAAATCGAGCGTACGGTTCGTGAGCTAAATGGCATCGAGTGCAAACAATGGGATCAGGCAAGAGCCGATAAACAGCAGATATTTTCAACTCGTTCAGTTGGTGAGCGGATAACCGATTTTAACTCTTTACTGCAGGCATTGAGTAAGCATGTTGGAATTGCAGCAGCGAAGGCAAGGGCACAGGGATCTAGTTGCAAATCAATGCTACTGTTCGCCAGTAATTCGCCTTTTGATGATCAACCTAAAAGCTTTAAAACGCTGATCCATTTCCCATGTGCGACAAATAGCACGGTCGAAATGACGCAGGCTGTCTCAGCGGCTGCACCCAAATTATTCAGAGAAGGTGTACGTTACTACAAAATCGGAGTTGGGCTCATCAACCTCGTTTGTGACAAGCGTCAGCAATTCGACTTATTTAATGCGCCAAAAGCTAATCCTGCTTTGATGCAAGCGCTTGATGGCATTAACTTTAGGTATGGCCGTGATACGCTGTTCTTAGCTGCACAGGGAATCGAACAAAAGTGGGCTATGCGGCGAGAACTGCTTAGCCCTCAGTACACAACCAAGTGGGACTGTTTGCCTATGATAAAATGCTAATTTTGACCCTTTTCAATTTATCTGTGGCCGAAGTTGTAATGTTCGGTCCTGTTGGGTTGACCATATTTTGGTATTGCTCCACATTGTATTCAGGATCATTTGCGATTTGACTGGAGGAACTAAATGAAGAATTCGAAATTCAATACATTGCTCTCAAAATGTGATCCAACGGCCCCAATACCTAATGATTTAGCAGAATTGCTTGATGCCCCCTCTGTTGGAAAAGAGGTCATTCCTTATAGTGTAGAGAAATCAATAAGTTCTGAAGAAGAGTATTGAGCTGCTTTAAAGCGAATTGACGAACTGTTTGATGCATTGCCTAATACCGCCGAAGGTGACGAACTTGAAAAATGGATTTCGTTGATTGAATCATATGAAAATGACCACTTCCCAATGTAAATCAATATTGCCCCAAAGCGTGCCAGAGAAACTTTTTGCCGTCATTACAGAATTTCATCAGTTGACCAAATTTTTGTAATGTTACAACGCCTAGATTAGTTAGCAGCGTAAGTGTTGTAGTTTTTGCACTTAATGAGGGTTCGCCGGGATTCTGGAAATTTCCGCCAAATCTAACTTAATTAATTGTTATTATTAAACATTGACTAACTTTACATTTTTGGCGCGTTGGGCAAATTTAGCCAAGATATTTACTTCTTTCGTCAGAGTGCTAATGTAATTTTAGTGTTACAGTAGTATTGTATTACCAATATGTGATGCATTGATACACGATTAACCTCTAACTATCCAACACAACAATAAAAGGAACGACGCTCATGGTGCTTAAACGCTCATTCGTGTCAGCAAGCTTGATCATGGCACTTGCCGCCTGTGGTGGGGACGACAGCAGCTATAGTGCTAACGACACAAATACCTTTACACCTCCCGCTCCAGTGACTTCGGCGGATCCGACAATAGCAGGTGAGGTGAGCTATAAAAATGCAGTGGTCCATGATCCATCGATCATTAAAGATACTGATGGTACTTACTATGTTTTTGGCTCCCACCTAGCGGTGGCCAGCTCTACTGATTTAATGAACTGGACACAAATTGCTTCGGATGGTGCCGCCACGAGCAGCTTGTTTAATACCTATGCGTCAGAAATCGCTGAAGGCACGGCATGGACCGGCGGCTTTGTCGGTTCGTGGGCGCCGGATGTGATAAAGCTTGCTGACGGTAAGTACCATTTCTATTACGACTTTTGTGGCGGCCCCGATAAGATTGATTGTGTATCGCGCTCCTATTTGGGGATGGCGACTTCTGACAATATTCTCGGTCCCTATGTTAACCAAGGCTTGATCTTGAAGACTGGGCATATTGGGGCTGAAAACCCAGGCGCAAACGGTCAAATTTACGATGGCAATGTCGACCCTAATGCTATCGATCCAGCCGTGTTTTACGATAAAGATGGCGGCCTGTGGATGACCTATGGTTCCTATTCCGGCGGGATCTGGGTGATGCAGTTAGATCCTGCAACGGGTAAACCGCTCGCTGGACAAGGTTATGGTACTAAGATCATGGGGGGCAATTACAGCGCGATTGAAGGGTCTTATGTTATCTATAGCCCTGAATCCGAATACTATTATATGTTTACCTCCTTTGGTGGTTTTGCCCAAAAAGACGGTTACAACATTCGTATCTCTCGCTCTAAAAATCCTAACGGTCCCTATGTAGATGCAGCTGGGCTCGACATGATTGGCGCAACGGCCGCAGGCAATATCGCCGACTATGGCGTCAAACTGATGGGCGGTTTCCAATTTGTGGCCCACCCAGGCGATGTGGGTCATGATCACGGTTATCTGTCACCCGGCCACAACTCAGCTTTTTATGATGCACAAACGGGCAAATACTTCTTAGTATTCCATACGCGCTTCCCCGATACCGACGAAGGTCACAGCGTGCGCGTGCATGAGCTATTTCTCAACAGCGATGGTTGGTTAGTTGCCTCACCACAGCGTTATGCACCGATCAACGGCGATAACATTGTCGATGAAATCGATGTCACTGGTGATTATCAATTCATTAATCACGCAAAAGATATCAATAAGGCGGCACATAAATCAGTCCATGTGAAGTTATCCCGTACTTGGACCAATAAAGGCACTGTCTCTGGCGATGTGACTGGTACTTACCAACAGGGCGATGACAATAAAATCAGCTTGACGCTAGACAATTTAGGCACATTTGAAGGCGTACTCGCCTGGCAATGGGATCCTGAACAAAACAAACTTATGCCCACCTTTAGCGCCATTTCTAATGATGGGGCAAGTATTTGGGGCGTGAAGCTCACCAATAAAACCACTGAGGAAATTTTATCGGCATCGGCAAACGGCATTAGTCTGCCGACCGAAGTCACCGAAGGCACGCTCGCCTTACCGATACAAGGTACCCGTGGGGCAACTATCGAGTGGCAATCGAGCGACGAGTCAGTGATCCGTGCCGATGGCACCATTATCAGACCCAACGTCGGCGAGGGCGATAAGGTCGTGACCTTAACCGCGACAATTATGGTCAATGGTAAGAAGGTGACTAAAACCTTCAAAATCACCGTATTTGCCCATAAAACCTATAACCGTATTGCCCAGTACAGCTTTGAGAATAACCTCAAGGACTCCTTGGGCTTATTTGGTGATGGCCAACCCACTGGCGATAGGATCTTCAAATCGGGCGATGCCATTGGCTACGCCACAGGCTTTGAAGGACAAGCCCTGTCACTCGATGGTACCCACGGGGTGTTACTACCATCGGGCATTATCTCCAGCTACGAGTACACAGTGTCTTTTTGGGCAAGTCCTGCGGTTATTACAGGGTTTACCACGGCATTCTTCGGCGCAGTTAACGAGCAAACCGCTGAAGATGGTAGCAAGTTCTCCAATACTTGGGTCAGCATGCTGCCACAGGGTTGGGACGGTAATACCATGTTCTGGAGTCACAATATTGATACCAGCGGCAGTGCCGCGGTTGAAAGTTGGTTTGATGGTGTAACCGGCGAGCGCATCGCTGAAAACACGTGGTCGCATCTGGCGTTCTCCGTCAATAAAGGGCTAGTTAAAGTCTTTATCAACGGGATTGAGCGCTTTAGCCGCGGTAACCTTGCGAACTACTTTACGGGTGCTCAGGGTGTTTTCGGTCTTGGCGTTAACTACTGGGATCTGCCATACAACGGCCTCATTGATGAACTCAAAGTCTATGAAGCGGCATTAACGGCTGAAGAAGTCAAAGCCCTCGATATCGACAAGTTAGCCGACAGTGAACTCTTGTCCTCAGCAACGGCCATTCTGGAGCTAGGCGACTTATCGGCGGTGCGTAAAAATATCGAACTGCCAGTAACAGGTCCTTATGCTGCGGCGATTTCTTGGGTATCTTCAGATCCAACGACTATTGATAGCCATGGTAGCGTAACGCAACCTGCACGTGGTGAAGAAGACAAGGTGGTCACCTTAACGGCCACCTTAAAACTGGGTAATGCGACTCAAACCAAAGTCTTCACCGCAACCGTAAAAGCTAAGAATCCACCAACACCTGTAGCGGTTTACAGTTTCGAAGATAATCTTAACGACAGTACCGCTAACTTCGGTGCGGGCACTTTAGTGGGTAACCTGATTGGTGTCGAAGGCGGTAAAATCAGCTATATGGACGGCGCGGTAGGCAAGGCGGCGGTCTTTGATGGTGCCTCTGGTATTGTATTGCCGAATAACCTTATCAAAGACTACACCTACTCAGTGTCGATGTGGCTCAATCCTGAGCAGCTGAATAAGTACACTACAGCCTTGTTTGGTTATGCGACCGATTCTAGCTGGACCAGCGTCTTACCTGGCGGTCAAAATGATTATGAGCGCATGGTATTATGGTCAGGCACAGCGTGGTACGACGGTCGAACCGGTTTTGTGATGCCAAAATCCCAATGGACGCACCTGGCGTACACAGTGAATGGCGGCGATGTGAAGGTTTATATCAATGGTGAATTGAAGTTTACCGGCGCTAACTTCCCGGACGTCTTCTCAGTACCGACCACTAAGTTTGCGGTCGGGGTCAACTTCTGGGATACGCCTTTCAAAGGGGCAATCGATGAAATCAAGTTCTACGACGAAGCGATTACTGAACAAGATGTGGCTGATTTATTTAGCGAATCTAATCAATAACTGATCAGTTAAGCCAGATCGCTTGACGATCCCATTCAAAAGCTCAAAATCCGATGACCATTCGTCATCGGATTTTTTATGCAACTCACTACCGCGTTTGCACTGGCCGGAACCATTCCGAAAAGGATTGATAGTTTAATCGCAGAAACAGAGCAGCATATACTACCGATACAACGAGAATTAAGGGTTTATCCTCGATATGTCATAGCGAAACCAAGGAAATACCCAGTCAAAAGAAAAGGCCTGTCAGCTCTTAACTGATTGGCATTACTCTCAATGGTGCTTTAAATCAATGTCTTAAGATATTTAAACCTTGGCCATTATGAAGGTCATTTATCGACTATTATCGCGATAAGCCGGTAGCTAAAAGAACCACAAGCTATATTCACTTTTTTACCCTTGCTTCATCCCATAAGTTGTTTAAGATTAAGCCTTTCTTGATTACAGAGTTTATTTCTGAGTAACGCAATGCAAACGGTCACGGTTGGCGAGCTGTTGATGACGATCCCAGTAGGAAACCTCCTTGGAGAAGGCGTATTATGGGATGAATTACACCAATCCATTTGGTGGACCGACATTCTCTCCTCTGTGATTTATCGTTTTACTCTCGCCACCTGCACACTAGATACTTTCTCCATGCCGCACCGCGTCGGCTCCTTTGGCCTCACTGCAAAGCCTACAACACTGATCGTCGCATTCGATATCGGTATTGCGACTTATAATATTGAAGATCAAAGCCTGACATGGTTGGCGCAGCCAGAATCTCATTTTGCCGGCAATCGCTTTAATGATGGTCGCATCGATAGGCAAGGGCGTTTTTGGGCGGGCACTATGGTTGAGCGGCGCGATACTTTGCAACAAACGGCAGCCCTGTATTGTCTGGATGAGAATGGGCATTGCCACCAGCGCCTCTCAAATCTCGAAATCTCCAACGGCCTATGCTGGAGCGTGGATGGGCGAACGCTCTACCATGCTGATTCGCCAAAACACCAAATCTATCAATATGATTTTGATATTGAGCAGGGGCTATTGAGTCGTAAGCGCCTCTTTGCGAGCACGAGCCATCACATTTTCCCTGATGGCGCCGATGTCGATGCGGCGGGTTATCTTTGGAATGCCCAGTGGGGCGGTGGCCAAGTGGTACGCTATCGTCCAGACGGTAAAGTCGATCTTATCCTCAAATTGCCCGTTACAAACCCAACCAGCATCGCCTTTGGCGGCGCAAAATTAGATTTACTTATCGTGACCAGTGCTAAACACTCACTTGACACATCGCAATTAGCTCAAGAGCCGCAAGCGGGGGATGTGTTTATCTATCAATTACAGGGTATTTATGGCGTAACCGCCCCACGTTTTTGCGGTTAGATCTAAGTAAACATCAGCGTTTTTAGCGCAAATTTTGTTATCAAATCCACTCACCAATCCCTTAGTCAAAAACGATTTACCGCGCTTTCAGGCAAAATCGCCGCTTATCGCCCCAATCATTTACCTTAAATTGTGATCTTGCTCAAAAAGCGGCTAATCGGTATTTTCACTCATAATTTGAGCAACTAACGCCATTTTTGTGACGCGCATCAACAATAAGATTTACGGCTATCAGAAATTGGTACAAAGTGGACAAAATGACTAATCAAAATGTCCATATCAATAAAAGAGTTAAATCCTGAGAAATGACATTATTTAAAAATATTAATTCAACAATCATAATAAAACTTACATACATCAGGATGTTATTCCATTGAAAGCTTAATGTGATTTCGATCACCTGTCGGAAATTGTCATTATTAGTCACTTTTTTATACTCGCACCTTGAGTAGGGTTAAGTTCTCTACTCAAGCATGCAGCGTATTCGCTGCAACTTGTGAGCACATAAAAGAGAGTGTGTGAAATGACAATGAATAGACGACAGTTTTTTAAACTCTGTGCTGTGGGAGCCGCGACTTCTGCTATTTCTGCACTGGGGTTGATGTCCGAAAAGGCATTTGCATCCGTCAGAGGTTTTAAATTGCTACGCGCAAAAGAGACGCGTAACAATTGTTGCTACTGCTCTGTGGGTTGTGGTTTGTTGATGTACAGCCAGAGCAGTAATGGGAAAAATGCGGAGCAGAGCATTTTTCATATCGAGGGCGATGCCGATAATCCAATTAACCGTGGAGCTCTGTGTCCTAAGGGCGCTGGCTTGGTTGACTATGTGAATAGCCCGCACCGTTTAAAATATCCTGAAGTGCGTTTACCTGGTTCGGATAAATGGCAGCGCATTAGCTGGGATGAGGCCTTTAAGCGTATCGCAAGACTTATCAAAGACGAGCGTGATGCCAATCTGGTTGAAAAAAATGCCCAGGGTCAAACCGTTAACCGCTTAGTCAGTCTAGGCATGATGACTTCATCGGCCCAAGCAAACGAAGGCTGCTACATTACCCATAAATTTGGTCGTGCCATTGGCATGTTAGGCATAGATAACATCGCCCGCGTTTGTCACGCTCCGACACCTGCTGCGATGGCGCCCACCTTTGGCCGCGGCGCTATGACTAACCACTGGGCAGATATGAAAAATACCGATCTGGCCATTGTGATGGGCGGTAACGCTGCCGAAGCGCATCCCGTCGGTTTTGGTTGGGTGACAGAAGCGATGGAGCACAACAATGCCAAGTTGATTGTGGTCGATCCGCGCTTTAACCGCAGTGCTGCCGTCGCTGATTTATATGCGCCTATTCGTTCGGGCACCGATATTGCCTTCCTACTCGGTATGATCCGCTACCTGCTCGAAACCCAGCAAATCAACCTTAACTATGTCAAAGCCTATACCAATGCCTCGTTTATCGTGCGGGAAGACTTTGAATTTAATGAAGGTTTATTCAGTGGCTACGATGAAGCTAACCATAAATACGACCAATCTACTTGGTTCTATGAGTTAGATGAAGAGGGCTACGCTAAGGTCGACCCTAGCTTAAGTCATCCTCGTTGCGTGATTAACCTGCTGAAAAAACACGTTGATCGCTACGATCCCGACACAGTTTCCAGTATCACTGGGACGCCTAAAGAAACCTATCTTGAAGTGTGTCAGCAAATTGGGGCAACCCATGTTGACCATAAAGCCGCAACCTTCCTGTATGCACTAGGTTGGACACAGCACAGCGTCGGCGCGCAAAACATCCGCACCATGGCGATGATCCAATTGCTGCTTGGCAATATGGGGATCATGGGCGGCGGCGTGAATGCGCTGCGTGGTCACTCAAACGTTCAAGGCGCAACGGACTTAGGGTTATTGTGCCAAGCCTTACCGGGTTACCTTAAATTACCTCAAGATAAAGATGTTGATTTACAAAACTATTTAGCTCATTACACTCCAAAAGCCTTAAGACCAAACCAAACCAACTATTGGCACAATTACCCAGCCTTTACCGTGTCGTTGTTAAAAGCATTCTTCGGTGAACATGCGACGGCAGAGAATGATTATGGCTATGACTGGCTGCCAAAGTGGGACCAACAGTACGATATCAACAAGCAAATCGACATGATGGTTCACGGTGAGGTCAATGGCTACTTTATCCAAGGCATCAACGCGCTTAACTCTCAGCCCGATAAACAAAAAGTGTCTAAGGGCTTATCGAATCTGAAGTTCTTAGTTGTGCTGGATGCACTTGCAAACGAAACCTCCACTTTCTGGCGCAATGCAGGTCAGTTTAACGATGTGGATACCGCCAGTATTCAAACTGAAGTCTTCCGCTTACCCACGACCTGTTTTGCTGAGGAAAGTGGTTCAATTGCCAACTCAAGCCGCTGGTTACAATGGCACTTTAAGGGCGCAAATCCACCCGGCGAAGCCATGTCTGATCCTGAAATTCTTTCTGGCATCATGCTGGAATTAAAACGTTTATACCGTGAAGAGGGTGGTCGTTTACCTGCGCCAATTGAAGCCATTAAATGGGACTATGCGGTCGAACATGAACCTAGTTCAGAGGAAATCGCGCGGGAGATGAATGGTTATGATCTCACGACCGGTAAGTTACTCAATGGTTTCTCCGAGTTAAAAGCCGATGGATCAACCTCATGTGGTGTTTGGGTTTACTCAGGCATGTGGACCGAAGCGGGCAACTTGATGGCGCGTCGCGATAATAGCGATCCATCAGGCAAAGGCATTACCCCAAATTGGTCATTCGCTTGGCCAGCAAACCGGCGCATCTTGTACAACCGCGCCTCCTGCGACGTGCAAGGTAAGCCGCGCGATCCGAGCCGTGTGCTACTCGAATACAAGGACAACAAGTGGCAGGGCATTGATGTGCCAGATTTTAATGCCAAATTGAATGCCGAAGACTCGGCCCATCCTTTCATCATGCAAGCCGATGGCGTTGGCCACTTATTTGCGCTGCGTGACTTAAAAGATGGTCCATTCCCAGAGCATTACGAGCCGTTTGAATCACCACTGGCGAGTAACCCGCTGCACCCTAAGGTCACCAGTAACCCAGTGGCGCGGATGTTCAAAGGCTTACGTGAAAGCTTTGGTACCAATGAAGAATTCCCCTATGTTGGCACCACTTACTCAATGACGGAGCACTTCAACAACTGGACCACACATTGCCACCTTGCTGCGATTACCCAGCCACAACACTTTATCGAAATCGATGAAACCTTGGCGGCGGAAAAGGGTATCAACAACGGTGATTGGGTCAAAGTGAGCTCTAAGCGCTCGCATATTGTGACTAAGGCCTATGTCACTAAACGGCTCCAACCCATGATGGTTCAGGGCAAGAAAGTCCATACCATTGGTATTCCACGCCATGGCAGCTATGAGGCCTTGACGCAGAAGAGTTATATCGTTAACGAACTGACTTCATCTGTGGGCGATGCCAATACCCAAACCCCTGAATACAAAGCATTCCTTGTGAATATTGCCAAAGCGGAGGGCTTCTAATTATGGCTTCTCAAGATATTATCCGCATCTCAGGCACCACGGACATCACCCCAGCGTCTCAAGCACGCATTGGAGCGGTCCAGCAGGTGACTAAGCTGTTTGATGCGACGAAATGTACCGGCTGTAAGGCCTGTCAGGTTGCCTGCTCCGAATGGAATGACCTTCGTGAAGATGTCGGTACTTTCCAAGGCAGTTACCAGAACCCGATGACACTGTCACCGGAAAGCTGGAACATAATGCAGTATCACGAAGTGATGGATAACAATAAGTTGCGTTGGCAATTTACCCACACTGCCTGTATGCACTGCGCCGATCCAGCCTGTTTAAAAGCCTGCTCTACCAGCGGCGCGATTGTGCAACATGCCAATGGCACAGTGGATTTTGACTCGAACAAGTGTATTGGCTGCGGCTATTGCGCCAGTGCCTGTCCTTTCAATGTGCCTAAGATCAGCGCCAAAGATAACAAAGCCTATAAGTGCACCCTGTGCTCCGATAGGCTCGCCGTTGGCCTCGAGCCTTCCTGCGTTAAAACCTGCACCGTGGGAGCACTGCGCTTTGGTACCCGCGAAGACATGTTGTTCTATGCCGAAAAACGCGTCGAGCAGTTAAAGGAACGTGGCTTCAGCAAGGCGGGACTTTATAACCCAGAGGGCGTTGGCGGTACGCATATGATGATGATCCTCCACGACATCTCGCAACCCGAAAGCTATGGCATGCCCAAGGATCCGCAAATCCCTGCGGCAACCGAATGGCGTCAAGATTGGCTCAAACCGTTGGGCACCGCAGGCTTGCTCGCAACGGCGGCGTTCGCCCTGATGCACCGCATTGCTGTAGGGCGCAACATCGTCGAGGAAGATCAGCCTGGTTATATTGATGCCGGCGTCAAAGAGGAGGAAAAGCTATGAATCATAAAGAAATGATCGTGCGTCATAAGCTCGTAGATCGCCTGTGCCACTGGACCATAGTCTTTGTTGGCCTAGTGACCTTTCTAACGGGGTTTTCGTTTTTTTATCCTTCGTTCCAGTGGCTCAGTGGCATTGTTGGCACACCACAACTGGCAAAAGTGATGCATCCATTCTTTGGAATTGCCATGTGTCTGCTGCTGGCGGTGATGTTAATCCGCTACTACCAGCACAATAAGTGGAATAAATACGATTTGCCCTGGATGAAAGCCGTGGTGTGGGTGTTACTGCAAAAAGAAGAGAACATTCCGCCCGTGGGCCACTACAACCCAGGTCAGAAAATGTTATTCCGCGCCTTTGTGGTTTTTGTACTGGCGTTTCTGATCAGCGGCATCATGATGTGGCAACCTTATTTTGCCCCCATGTTCTCGGCAGAAGCCGTCAATTGGGCCACCTTAGTCCACTCGGCCTGCGGCATATTAATGCTGTTATCCCTAGTGGTACACGTATGGATGGCCTGCTGGATTGAAGGCTCTATCACTGGGATGCTCTACGGCAAAGTCTCTAAGGCTTGGGCTCGTAAGCACCACCCAGCCATGTTAGAAGAACACGAGGAATAATAGCGATGAAGATGGCCAGCGATATCCCGTTAAGTTTTGTTGATAAATCTCCCTTAGCTTTGAAACCGCTAAAAGCAGCAGATCCTGAAAAAATTTATCAACATAGAGCACGTCGTTTAGCCCAATTAGCGCAGGATTCTCCGCTGGCGGATTATCTTAAGCTCTGCCAAATCCTAGTGTCTGCGCAGCAAAAACTGGCGGCAACGGATATGGGCCCAGCACCAATGATTGACGTTGAGGCGCCATATCCGTTGTCCCTAAGCCAAACTCAAACGGCTCAGGATTGGTTACAACCATTGCAAGCATTGCTGACAGAATTGCAATCCCAAGTGCCCGCGCATTTAGTGCCTGTTCTCCAGGAGCTACTGGAGCAATCGCCAGTCCAATTGCTCCAGTGGGGCAATCAACTGAGGCAAGGGCTGTTTAGTGCCGTACCCGCACAGTTTAGCTTATTTATTTGGGCGGGTTTGTCACTCTATTGGTCCCATTGGGCGCCCATGGTGATTGCGCGTATGGATACCAATAGGGTTAAGCAGTCCAGTTTATGCCCTGTATGCGGCAGTCATCCTGTCGCCAGCATGATTGTCGATAAACCCCGCGAAGGGCTGCGTTATCTGCATTGCAGTCTGTGCGAAACTGAGTGGCATTATGTGCGCGCCCATTGTACCTGCTGCGAACAATCCCGTGAGATGTCTATTTGGTCGTTTGACGATCATAAGGCTGCCGTACGGATTGAGAGCTGCGAGGCGTGTAAAGGATATACTAAGATGTTTTTTATCAACCGTTTGCCATTGTTAGATGCGGCAGCGGATGATATCGCATCGATGGGATTGGATGCCGAGCTCAATACAAAGGGCTATGGTGCGACAACTGTCAATCCGCTATTGCTGGCCCATGAAGCTTAGAAAACGTAGTTAACAGGAGATGCGTTGATGGTTGCTGATAATTCTTTCCCTAATTCAGTTGTTACAGCCGATGTGACTCGATTTAGCACGGCAGGGAATGTTGAACAAACTGAATTACTCGCCAATGAGGTAAGAGTGGCGTTGGTGTATAACGGATTGGCGCACACAGTCATGATGGCAAGCCCACAGGACTTGGAAGTGTTTGCGATAGGTTTTACGCTTTCGGAAAGAATTGTCTCAACCATTAATGATATAAAAGATATTGAACTTGAATATGTTTCTAATGGCGTGATCATTAAGATAGAGATTAATCAACGCTGTTTCAATGAGTTAAAGGAGCATCGCCGTAGCATGGCAGGACGCACTGGCTGTGGTCTCTGTGGTGTTGCACAGCTTAAAGATGCTGTAAAACCAGTTCAAGTCGTCGGATCCGATATCAGATTCAACATTGCACATCTCGACCCGATTTTAGTCCGAGTCAAACAACTACAACAGACTTTTGCTTTAACTGGTGCAACCCATGCTGCAATTGGTGTAAATGAAAACGGGGAGGTGATTTATCTATTTGAAGATATTGGCCGACATATCGCTTTAGATAAATTGATCGGGGCTATGTCTATACGATATGCAGCAAAACCCGCTGCGGTATTGTTAACCAGCCGCGCCAGTTTTGAAATGGTACAAAAGGCGGCAAGTGTCGGTATTCAAATTCTGTTTGCTATGTCAGCCGTGACGGCGTTGGCTACTGAGATTGCGGAGCAAAGCAATGTGACTTTAGTCGGTTTCTGCCGTGATGGTCGAGCAAATATTTATAATCATGGCTATCGACTTCAAGGAAGCCAACTGTCACAACCAGCCGTGGTCGGGCTTTAAGATTTGACCGTAGGCAAATGAAGAGATTGATTGGCAAAATCAAAAGTCGATCCAAGTAATAATAGACACCAACATCATGATATAAAACGCGATGCTATGTGAATTCTTTAGCACTATGTGGAGTAATCTCTGCAAACATTCACGTAGCAACGCGATATAAGCAATAGCATTTCTTCTTTAAACCAATAAATCCTCAATCAAGCAGAACCAGCAGAAGTGAAAGTACTTTAACGTAAATCCATAGAGAACTGTTTCTTTCTTCTATACACTATTTAACATAATATACATTGTACGCAGTTTTGTGTGAGAGGGATTTAGGGTGCCGATAACATCCTAGTTAATACCTTGCAAATGGTCTAACGGCTTATTAAAGGCGCTTTCATGTCTTTCTATTTGTGTGGTGTGTAAATACTTCGATGTGGTGTCGATACTCTCATGGCCTGCATCGGCTTGGACATGTGACAACGGTCTACGGTTAATATTAATGTCATGGGTAATCCCTGTATGTCTGATATTGTGTGCTGTGAGTTTTCTCATTTGTGCCGCGTCTTGGTGAAAGCCATCAGCTTGAGCATTATCCGCAGCAAGATTAATAATCGCTTGGATTTCTTCCCGGATTTGACGGATCCCAAGATTGGCATTCACTACACCCGCATCTCGGCCGCGACCAGCTGCTCTATGTCGAACAAATAACGGATGTGGTTCACTTTGATTTGGATAGTCAGTAAGACCTAAAAACTGTCGATATTTAACTAAGCCGTCCAGTAATGCCTTTGACATCGCCACGCTACGCTTTTTACCACCTTTACTGAGTGGAATATGAAAACTCCAAATGCCTGTCTGTGAATTTTGCCTAAATTGGCCCATTACTGGTGAATAGCCAACCCGTGCAGATACATCAGAGATGCGTAAATAGCATGAATAAATCAATGAAATCAAAAATAAACTACGTTGATGCAATTCGGGTAATGTTTCAGCCAATCGAGTAACAGTGCTCATCACATAGGACCACTGTAGTTCTGTGAAAGCCAAGTTGTTTTCATCTTCCTCGCTTTGTCTTTGATACTGCTTGTTTTGGCCAAAGCGGCTGTGATTCAACCAAATTTGCGCGGGGTTGCGCTCACAAAACTCCTCACTCATTAAGTAGCTATAAAACGAGGATAAAATAGCAATCTTGGTTTTTAATGCATTGTCGCTAAGCACATAAGGTTGAACTTGCCCTAACAGTTTCTTGCCGACAAATGGCCGCCAAAGACTATTAGGAACCCGCTCATCACGCAGTTTATCGAGTTTAAACTGTGGCACGTTAAAGTAACCAATCAGCGCTAAGGGTGGCGCCAAACAGTAATCCACATACCGACTCATATCCTTACGTAGCACCTGTGTGGGTGACATTTTGGCGACATCAAAGCACCAATGCAGGAATGTCGTGAGTTCACTCCGATAGGCTTTATAGTTGTTTTCACTGTGTTTTTGTTCAAACAACCAATCTGTTGCATGTTCCATTACTAAACCTGCATCAGGCACATCCGTTAGACTGACTTGGGTAATGTATTGATTCACCACACTGTTCCCATCTTGTATGAATTCAATTGAATCAAATAAAGGTAATACTGGAGGAAGCTGCATAATAACTTTTAAATTTAAGTGTTTAATGCATGATAATACTTAAATGCAAATGCCGATAACGTTATTTATCGGCATTAATGAGTCTTTCAATTTGCGGACAACTTGTTTGTGAACATTGCTGGCAGCCTATGCGTTTTTGGCAACAGATAAGGCAAAGTTGCCAGACTTTCCGTTTTGATTGATTATCTAGACATGAAAAATCCGCTGCACATAGACTTCCTTCACGAATGAGTTGCGCAAGTTTCTCCTCTGATATAGATAAATTGATCCTTTCTGCCATATATGCCATATAAATTCCTGCTGAGTTATCTATTTTGATAATACACAAATGATAATAGTTATCAATAACGAGCTGTTAAATTTGCGACCTTCCCCGCTGCAGAATTATTTTTACTGATTTGACAAGCTTCTACTACACTCTAACTGTGCGACATAAATTAAGTGATGAGGTCTCGGATGGTGATTGATCTTACAAAGAAAAAGCCGCTCTTTTCAGGGAAAAAAACCATAGAAACTTCTGCATTTTCTGCGCCCTGGAAAATTCTTGTTGTTGATGATGAGCCTGATGTACACACGGTCACTAAACTTGCACTTTCTCGTTTTAAACTCGATGGTCGTGCCCTCTCCTTTATTAACGCTTATAGTGCTGAACAAGCTAAAGAATTTCTTTTAAATGAACAAGATCTGGCAATTGCCTTTATTGATGTTGTTATGGAAACCGATCATGCTGGCTTGGAGTTAGTAAAGTGGATCCGTGAGGAACATAAAAACAAAACAATCCGCCTAATTTTGCGCACAGGACAGCCAGGCCAAGCTCCTGAAGAAGATGTTATCGTCAACTACGATATCAATGACTATAAGGCAAAATCTGAACTCGATTCACGCAAGTTAATGACAAGTGTCTACTCGGCACTGCGTTCTTACCGAGACATTATGGAAATCGAACAAGCAAGGCGTGCACAGCTGAATCACCGAAAAGGATTAGAGCGAGTGCTCGAGGCAACCTCAGGATTATTTGAACTCAGAACGCTCTATCGATTCGCTGATGGCTTGCTGACCCAAGTTGCAACCCTATTGAATCTCGATTCCGAAACACTGCTGCTAACCTGCAATGCCATGGATGCGATAAGCGGCCATATGGAATCTGCTGAGATTAAGATTTTGGCGGGGACGGGACAATTTGCCGAGAGTCCTGCGAACAAAGTGTTACCAATGCATATTGATAAGTTATTACGCACCGCTCTCGCACAAAAGCGTTGTTTATATGAAGATAACTGTTTCGTTGGCTATTTCCCAACGAAGAGCGGGCTTATCAACCTGCTTTATATGGATGGGATTGATAAAATCGACGATTTAGATAAAAAACTTATTGATATTTTTGCAATAAATGTGGGTATCGCCTTTGAGAACCTACTTCTAAATCAAGAGGTCGAAGATACCCAGTCTGAACTTATTCTACGTTTAGGGGATGTCGTTGAAAGTCGCTCAAAAGAGGCGGCAAACCACGTAAAACGTATGGCCGAATATTGTGCCAAACTGGCACTACTTGCTGGATTATCAGAGACCGAAGCTGAACTTTTACGCAGAGCATCGCCTATGCATGATATTGGTAAGATAGCGATCCCCGATGCTGTGTTGCTTAAGCCTGGTAAGTTAGACGATAAAGAATGGTCGGTTATGCGTCAGCACCCTACTATTGGCTACCAGATCCTCGCTAATTCCGAGCGGCCTATCCTAAAAGCCGCAGCGATTATAGCCTTGCAACATCATGAAAAGTATGATGGTTCAGGCTATCCAGCCAATTTAAGACAAGAACAAATTCACATTTTTGCCCGTATTGTTGCAATTGCAGATGTGTTCGATGCTCTTTCCCATGCACGTTGCTATAAAGCAGCTTGGCCACTGGAAGAGGTTATCGATGAAATGCGTAAAGGTGCAGGTAAACATTTTGATCCTGATTTACTCGAACTGTTTATCAATAACATCGATATTTTTGTACAGGTAAAGGAAAACTGGAAGGATCATGATGAATAGCCAAAAAAGCATTCATAATCAATCATCCACCTATGATAATCGGTCATATGAATAAGGAGCGGGAGTTAATATTGTTAACAAGCTCTTTATCCGGCGAACTGCATAAACTTAATACGGATTATCGGCAAGAAAGTCAAAAATAACGGCTTGCTCGACACCATTTCGACTAAAACTGATAAAACCACGCCACACCATATATCCACTGCTACAGGAACCGTAAATCAACTGCCCCTCATAGGTTGTTTTATCGAGTTGACGAATATTGACAGGGATAATGCCCATAAACATATCTCTACCTTCTAAACGGACCTGTAAATTATCAAGTACATTAGAAGATAATAGCTTCAATGTTAATGGTTTTTCACTTGGCGCACGATCTGGCGAAAGGCTGATGCTCAGCACTATATCCCCGACCTTTTTAATGCAATCCCCCTGAGTAAACACACAAAGAGTGGGATCTGTAGGCGGTATTTTTACCTGTTGCTCGGCTTTTTTATCACAAGCGCTAAGATTCAACGCAATTAACATGATGTAAAGCGGGAGACGTTTGCGATTAAGCACAAAAATTAACCTTGTGATGCAAGATGTTAACATTCTATGGCGTAGGTTGATCTAGATCAACTTTCCGTCCCCCTTCTTTGGTATCTTTTTTGACATGGCTCAAGTATCATTGCGAAACCTCATATTTGAGCACAAATGTGTAGGGTAACGCATTGACATGGCTTCATAACCCTTATAGGGACATGAGCTTTGTGTCATATATAACAGGTAAAGCTAGTCTTTACTAAAAGTAAAAGTAATAAGCAGTGGAAGCATTATGATGAACCATTCCCAGCCAACAGGCGCTGATTACAATTACACCATTGTCCGCCAATTCGCCTTAACCACAGTTTTGTGGGGTATTGTTGGTATGTCAGTCGGTGTTTTAATTGCGGCTCAGTTAATCTGGCCACATCTGAACTTCGATACGCCTTGGTTTACGTATAGTCGCTTGCGACCATTACACACCAATGCGGTAATTTTCGCGTTCGGAACATCAGCCCTCTTTGCAACATCCTATTATGTCGTACAACGCACCTGTCAAACCCGACTATTTGCACCTAAATTAGCTGCATTTACGTTTTGGGGATGGCAAGCCATCATTCTGTCAGCAGCCATCACTCTGCCAATGGGTTATACCAGCGGTAAAGAATATGCTGAATTAGAATGGCCAATCGATATCGCTATTACGATCGTTTGGGTATCCTATGCAATAGTGTTCTTCGGCACTATTATCAAACGAACAACATCGCATATTTACGTAGCGAACTGGTTCTTTGGTGCATTTATCATTACGGTTGCCGTGCTTCACATCGTGAACTCAATGGCCGTTCCTGTTAGCTTGTTTAAGTCATACTCTATGTACAGTGGCGCGGTCGATGCCATGGTGCAATGGTGGTATGGTCACAACGCGGTAGGCTTCCTGTTAACCGCAGGCTTCTTAGGTATGATGTACTACTTCGTTCCTAAGCAAGCCGGTCGTCCTGTTTACTCATATCGTCTGTCGATTGTGCACTTTTGGGCACTGATCGCACTGTACATTTGGGCAGGTCCTCACCACTTACACTACACTGCCCTGCCTGACTGGACTCAGTCTTTAGGTATGGTGATGTCACTGATCCTGTTCGCACCATCTTGGGGCGGTATGATCAACGGTATCATGACCTTATCTGGCGCATGGCACAAACTGCGTACTGACCCAGTATTGCGTTTCTTAGTGGTTTCTCTGTCTTTCTATGGTATGTCGACCTTCGAAGGTCCGATGATGGCCATCAAGACAGTTAACGCTTTATCTCATTACACAGATTGGACAGTAGGTCACGTTCACTCCGGCGCGCTAGGCTGGGTTGCAATGGTATCTATCGGTTCTCTGTATCACTTGATTCCAGTACTGTTCGGCCATGGCCGTATGTACAGCATCAAGTTAGTTAACGTGCATTTCTGGTTAGCGACAATCGGTACTGTTCTTTACATCGTGTCTATGTGGATTTCGGGTGTAATGCAGGGTCTGATGTGGCGTGCAGTTAACGCTGACGGTACTTTGACTTATAGCTTTGTTGAAAGTCTGGAAGCTTCTTATCCTTTCTACTTCGTACGTTTCCTCGGCGGTTGTTTCTTCTTAACCGGTATGCTGATCATGGCATACAACGTGATCCGTACTGTGAAAGCCTCTAAAGATTCATTGCCAGCACTGGCTGAAGCAAAAGCGGCTTAAGGAGCAAACTCGATGAAATTTAATCATGAGATAGTTGAAAAAAACATCGGTTTGTTAGCGATATTCACTGTTATCGCTATCAGCTTCGGTAGCTTGGTTGAAATCACGCCGCTGATTTTCCAAAAAGATACCACTGAGCCTGTTGAAGGTTTGAAACCCTACACTGCCCTGCAACTTGAAGGCCGTGACATTTATGTGCGTGAAGGTTGCTACAACTGTCACAGCCAGATGATCCGTCCTTTACGTGCAGAGACTGAACGTTACGGTCACTACTCTGTTGCCGGTGAGTCTGTTTGGGATCACCCATTCCAATGGGGTTCTAAGCGTACTGGTCCAGACTTGGCCCGTGTTGGCGGTCGCTACAGCGATAAATGGCATGAAGTTCACTTAATCGATCCTCGTGCTGTGGTCCCTCAATCGAATATGCCAGCCTTCCCATGGCTTGCCGAAAACAAGTTAGACGGCAAGTTAACCGGCGACAAGATGACTATTCTGCGTAACATGCACAAAGGCGGTTACAAAGGTAAGGATCTTTACACCGATGAAGAAATTGCAGGCGCGCAGAAAGCTGTTGAAGGTAAGACAGAGCTGGAAGCCTTGATTGCATATCTTCAGTCTTTGGGTCACGCACTCAAATAAGGAGGCAGTATATGGATTACGGCACATTACAAGGTATTTTAACCATCATTGTGATGCTGACCTTCGTCGGTATATTTGCTTGGGCATATAGCTCGCGTCGTCAAAAATCCTTTGATGAAGCAGCGAATCTTGTGTTTTCCGATGAGGAAATCAGCAAGGAATCGAAGGACTCAGGAGAGAATAAGTGATGAGTAGCTTCTGGAGTATTTGGATTAGCGTACTCTCGTTAATTGTGATCGCAGGATGTTTTCTGTTGCTACGTGTGTGTTCAAAGAACACCACCGATGTCAAAGAAGGCGAATCCATGGGTCACAGTTTCGATGGTATCGAAGAACTCAATAACCCACTGCCAAAATGGTGGAGTTATATGTTCTATATCACTATCGTGTTTGGCCTAGTGTACTTAGCCCTGTTCCCAGGTTTAGGTAACTACAAAGGTCTACTGAACTGGACCAGCTCTAACCAAAGCATTGGTACAGAGAAAGGTATTAAAGCCGATTCTGTAGCCGCGATTGAGCTGGCGGCAAAAGAAGGCATGTACGTTCAGTACGACCAAGAAGTTAAACACGCTAACGAAAAATATGGCCCAATCTTCGCGGCTTACTTGGCAACACCACTCGAAGAGTTAGTGAAAAACCAAGAAGCGTTGAAAGTGGGCGGCCGTTTGTTCCTACAAAACTGCGCGCAGTGCCACGGCTCTGACGCACGTGGTAGCAAAGGCTTCCCTAACCTGACCGACAGTGATTGGTTATACGGTGGCGATTTAGCCACGATTAAAACCACCATCATGAGCGGTCGTCATGGCATGATGCCACCAAAAGGTGGTTTGCCAATCGACGATAGCGAAATTGCTGGTCTAGCCGAGTATGTGGTTAAGTTATCTGGTCGTGAACACGACGAGAAACTCGCAGCTCTTGGTCAAGGTTCATTCATGAAAGGTTGTTTTGCGTGTCACGGTATGGACGCAAAAGGCAATAAACTCATGGGCGCACCTAACTTAACTGACGATGTTTGGTTATATGGCGGTAGCCGTGGTGTGATCGAAGAAACGATCAAACACGGCCGTGCAGGCGTGATGCCAGCATGGAAAGACGTTCTCGGTGAAGAGAAAGTCCACGTGATCGCAGCTTATGTTTATAGCTTGTCAAACAAGTAATTAGATATGAGTAACACTAAGGCCTCGATAACGTCGAGGCCTTTTTTTTAAAGTGCTAAAGCCACCTTTTAACGGTAAAATGGCGCAAATTTTTATAATGGGTATTTAACATGAGCGAACAACAACCCTGGTATAAGCAGTTTTGGCCTTGGTTTTTAATTATTCTTCCTTTATGTGCCGTCGTCGCAAGTTTTACCACGCTAAAAATTGCCCTCTCAAACTCTGACTCTCTGGTTGCCGAGGATTATTACAAAGAAGGCAAAGCCATCAACATGGACTTGAGTAAAGTCAAATATGCCAAGCAGCTTGGCATGCAATGGCAACTTGAACAGAATAACCATGAACTCCTATTCACTCAGCACGGCGGCCCAGCCTATCAAGCTGCGTTGAAAGTCGAATTTTATCACCCAACGATTGCCGAAAGAGATATTAAGGCCACTGTCACCGCCGATGCCAATCATGTGTATCGCATTACTCTGCCCGATGTGTTAACGGGCGCTTGGGAAGTTCGCCTCGAAGGTTTTGACGGTAAATGGCGTATTCATCAACGTGTCGAATTAAAAGACAGCGTCCAATTGTGGTTGAACTGACGGTGGTTGAATAAGTATTGCTATGACACATCCAAGTTGTTTTCACTGTAATGAACCTGTACTCACCGGCACGCAGTTTGTCACTCGCATTAATGATCGCGATGAACTCATGTGTTGCCCAGGCTGCCAAGCGGTATCCCAAGCCATTGTTGATGCAGGCTTATTAAGCTATTACAAGTTTAGAACTGAGCCAGGTAATAAACAGACGGCCCTTGTGCCTGATGAATTAAATCAGTTTAGTGCCTATGACTTGCCCGAGGTACAGCAGGACTTTGTCCACTCAGTGGAGAATAGCGACTCAGTGTCGCTGTCCATTGATGGCATTACCTGCGCGGCCTGCGCTTGGTTAATTGAACATAAAGTGAAGCAACTGCCTGGCGTAAGCCAAGTGATGGTCAACTCCACCACCCAAAGGGCGCTGATTAGCTGGGATAAACAACAAGTTAAACTCAGTGATATTTTGGGGCAAATTAGCCGTATCGGTTATCAAGCTGCGCCCTATCAAGTGGATGAACAAGAACTGACCGCCAAGCAAAATAGCCGTAAATTCTTACTGCGTTTAGGTTTAGCGGGCTTTGCCACCATGCAAGTGATGATGTTCGCCCTCGCCCTCTATACCGGTTACTTTACCGATTTGGATGTGCAATATCGGGATTATTTCCGCTGGGTGAGCATGATTTTCGCCACGCCCGTGGTGCTCTATTCGGCGCAGCCCTTCTATTTTAGCGCGATTCGCACCCTGCTCAGTGGCAAACTCAATATGGACGTATCGGTCTCTATCGCCATTGGCGGCGCCTATATCGCCAGTTGCTTTGCGACCGTTAACGGCACGGGCGAAGTCTATTTTGAATCCGTTTCCATGTTTACCTTCTTCCTGCTGCTGGGACGTTATTTCGAGCAGAAGGCAAGACAAAAAGCTTCCGTTAGCTCCAGTAATCTTCACAAGTTAGTGCCGTTAACGGCACATCTGGTCACGGCGCAGGGGCAAGAAGAAATCCCCGCTAAAAAATTATGTCTTGGGGATATTATCCTTATTAAACCCGGTGAAATGGTCGCCGCCGATGGAATCGTGGTTGACGGCCACACTAGCATCAATGAAGCCATGCTCACCGGTGAGCAAATGCCGATTGAAAAGCCCGTCGATAGCCAAGTATTTGCTGGCACCATTAACCTAGACCAACCCATTAAGGTAAAAGTCACCGCTCTTGGGCAAGACCAATTGGTTGCTGAAATTATTCGCTTGCAGGAATTAGCCTCAAACACTAAACCTGCCGTCGCTATGCTAGCCGATAAACTGTCGCGTTATTTCTCAGGCACTATCTTAACCATAGCGACAATCACCTATCTGGTGTGGCTACAAATCTCCCCCGAAGACGCCTTTTGGGTGACCTTGTCAGTATTAGTGGCCACCTGTCCTTGCGCCCTTGCGCTAGCGACGCCTACCGCAGTGACCTGCGCGACCGCGATTTTTACCCGTCTTGGGATCATTACCCGTAAGGCGGGTGTATTTGAAAAACTACCTCAAATCAGGCATGTAGTATTTGATAAAACCGGCACCCTCACCTGCGGCACGCTATCGATAGCCAAGGTGCAATGTCATGGTGATTTTAGTAAAGAACAAGTACTAGCGATTGCCGCAGCGTTAGAAACGGGCTCTCGTCATCCCATTGCTGCTGCATTTGCTGCTTATTTGACACCCGATGTCGTCGCAAATCAGGTTCACCATGAAGTGGGTTTTGGGGTTAAAGGCATTATCAATGGCGCTGAATATCGCATTGGGAATGCTCACTTTACTGGCGCAATAGTCAATCCTGAGTTTATCAATCAACAGATTTGGCTTGCTCGTGCCAGTGATGACCAACTAAAGGTTATCGCCACTATTGAGATCAAAGACAATATTCGTATCGATAGCAAAGAAACTGTCGACATACTGAAGCAACAAGGTTGCAAGGTCAGTATCGCCAGCGGGGATAGCTCTGGGCATGTGCATCAATTGGCAAAAGAGCTCGGCATTACGGATGTACACAGTGGACTCACACCGGCCGATAAACTCTCGCTAGTGAATAAGTTACAGCAATCCAATTCTGTGGTGATGTTCGGTGATGGCATAAATGACGCTCCTGTACTCGCTGGCGCCGATTTATCCGTGGCCATGGGCAGCGGTAGTGCAATTGCCAAAAACAGTGCCGATCTTATTTTGCTTGGCGATCACCTCTCCCGCTTCACCCAAGCGGTGAGGGTTGCTAAACTGACCACACAAATTATTCGCCAAAATCTCGCTTGGGCATTAGGTTACAACGCGCTCATTTTACCTTTAGCGGTAACCGGCCATGTTGCACCTTATATTGCCGCTATCGGCATGTCGACAAGCTCACTGATTGTTGTGGGTAACAGTTTGAGATTATTACGAATTAAAATATAACAATAAAATAGGCTTAGCTAATGAGCATCATTTATGTACTTATCCCTATTGCGATGATCTTTGTGTTGATCGCTGTAGCCGTGTTCTTTTGGGCGGTAAAATCCGAACAATTCGATGATTTAGACCGCCAAAGTGTCTCAATTCTATTCGATGAAGATGCCGACAAACCTAATCCTGCGAGCATCAAGCAACAGGAATCTCAAGACAAAGGCATGCCTCAGTGACTGGCACTGTGATTGAATACAATGTAATGGGTGCGTTTCTCGTTGGTCTAATGGGAGCCGCTCACTGCTTTGGCATGTGCGGTGGCCTTGTTGGCGCCTTTTCCTCTCAGCTTGCTAATCCTAAGCAAGGAAACCACTTAGCCCATCAACTCACTTACTTATTAAGTTATAACCTTGGCCGGATTGTCAGTTATACCCTCGCGGGCGCTTTAGTCGGCGGTTCATCTGCCATGCTTGGGCACTTATTTGAGCTAGATAGCTACCTATTAATTCTCCGGATCATCGCCGGCGTCATGATGATTGCAACCGGGCTTTACATTGCAAAAATTTGGATCGGAATAGTACAAATTGAACGCCTTGGTCAGATTTTGTGGCGTTATTTGAAACCCATAGCACAACGTCTGGTGCCAATCACTACGCCAATGCAAGCCATCACCGCGGGATTGATATGGGGATGGCTGCCCTGCGGACTGGTATATAGCACCTTAACTTGGTCTGTAGCGGCAGGTTCTGCCAGTCAAGGCGCCTTGATTATGCTGGCATTTGGTTTGGGTACACTCCCTGCACTACTCAGTGCAGGATTGGCGGCCAAACGCTTAGCCAATTGGGTGCAGCAAAAAACCGTTAGATTATTGAGTGGCTTACTTTTAATTGCCTTTGGTGCACAAACTTTATATATCGCCCTGTCGCAGCTAAACTAGCCCAAGCGAATGAATTGGTTTAACATGGCTGCAGTGGATTAACTTGAGAACCGACATGACAATAGAGCAGAATAAAAACCGTCGTCCCGCCGCCAGTGGGTGCGCAATTCATTGTCACGATTGCAGTATGGGAACCCTTTGTATCCCATTCACCCTCAATGCAAATGAACTCGATCAACTCGATGACATTATTGAGCGTAAGAAACCTATTCAAAAAGGCGAACAGATTTTTAAATCAGGTGATCCTTTAAAATCACTCTTTGCGATCCGCTCAGGCACCATAAAAAGTTACACTATCACCGAACAAGGCGATGAACAGATCACTGGCTTTCATTTAGCGGGAGATGTCATTGGTTTTGATGGTATTCATGCACAATCTCATCAAAGTTTTGCACAAGCCTTAGAAACTTCCATGGTGTGTGAAATACCCTTCAATATTCTCGATGAACTTTCAGGCACAATGCCTAAATTACGCCAACAAATCATGCGCTTAATGAGTAATGAAATCATGAGCGATCAAGAAATGATTTTGCTGCTCAGTAAGAAAAATGCAGAAGAACGCCTCGCTGCATTTATCAGTAATCTCGCTAACCGCTTTGGTAATCGAGGTTTTTCTGCCAAAGAATTTCGCTTGACCATGACACGTGGGGATATTGGTAATTACTTAGGCCTTACCGTTGAAACCATCAGTCGCTTGTTAGGCCGCTTCCAAAAATCTGGGTTAATCGAAGTAAAAGGTAAGTACATCATTATCGTTGATTATAATGAACTTAATCTTCTAGCGGGTAATGCCAGAATTGCCAGATAAGCTTCATCATTAATCATGCGTTTTTGGCGCTAGGCACTGGTTTTCAAAAGAGTTTTGATCTAGAACAATACAGATAATTGCCAAAGGCTCATGATGAATATGAGCCTATGACTAAAGGAACAAGTTATGAAGGATTATCAAAAAATACTGGTCGTTGTCGATCCTACGACAGAACATCAAGTGGCACTCGCTCGAGCGGTTACCTTAGCCAGTAAAAGTAACGCCCATGTGACCGTGTTTCTTTCGATTTTTGACTTCTCCTATGAAATGACATCGATTCTATCGAGCCAAGAGCGCGAAGCCATGCGCCAAGGTGTGATTGATCAACGTTTAGCTTGGATACAAGATCTGCTGTCAGCCTATAACCACCTACAACTGAATATTGATACGCAAGTTATTTGGCACAACCGCCCCTTTGAAAGCATTATTAACCATGCCATTGCAGGGCAATATGATCTGATTGTTAAAGGCACCCATGCTCATGATAAATTAAAAGCGGTGATCTTTACTCCGACGGATTGGCATTTAATGCGTAAAGCCCCTGTTCCTGTATTAATGGTCAAAGATCATGATTGGCCTGAAACCGGTAAAATTCTCTGTGCGGTAAATGTGGCAACTGAGGATACCGATCATCAAATGCTTAATGGCAAAATTATTGAACATGCGAAGGATTTAGCCGCAAAATTTGCCGCCGAAGTTCACTTAGTCAATGGCTATCCTGGTACACCGGTAAATCTTGCCATTGAACTCCCCGATTTTGATGCACAAACCTACAACGACACCATTCGCCTACAACACGAACAAAGAGTGCAATACCTGGCTAATGCCTATGGTATCGATACACTCCATTGCCATGTGAGGGAAGGATTACCAGAGGATGTGATCCCAGAGCTTGCTGAGCAGCTCGATGCTGAATTAGTTATTTTAGGTACAGTCGGTCGTACGGGCTTTTCAGCAGCACTCATTGGCAACACAGCAGAACATGTTATCGATAGCATCAATTGTGATTTATTAGCTATCAAACCTGATGGTTATAAATCACCGCTTGAAGAGGCGTAACGCACGCCGCTCTTTACCCCGCCGTCGATAGCTGGAATAATACGCGCCCTGAAACTGAGTTACTGGGCGCTTTTTTTATGTTGGAAGCTATGTCTGAAGTTACGGCGAGTCAAATGCCTGAAGAATTATCAAAAAAACAAATTACCCGTCTGAATAAATTACAGAAGCGTCTGCGTCGTGAAGTGGGTAGTGCTATCGCCGACTACAACATGATTGAAGATGGTGACCGAGTCATGTGCTGCCTAAGTGGCGGTAAAGACAGCTATGCTATGCTGGATATTCTGCTCAATCTACAACAGCGCGCGCCTGTACAGTTCGAAATTATTGCCGTTAATTTAGATCAAAAGCAGCCAGGTTTCCCTGAAGATATACTGCCTGCCTATCTAGATAGCCTTAATATTCCCTATCACATTCTTGAAAAAGACACTTACTCGATTGTGAAGGAGAAAATTCCTGAAGGCAAAACCACTTGCTCACTGTGCTCTCGCCTGCGTCGTGGCACTCTCTATGGTTTTGCGCAACGAATTGGCGCAACCAAGATAGCTCTCGGTCATCACAGAGACGATATTATTGAAACGCTATTCCTCAATATGTTTTATGGCGGCAAGATGAAAGCCATGCCACCTAAGTTGCTCTCGGACGATGGCGCAAACGTGGTTATTCGCCCACTTGCGTACTGTCGTGAAAAGGATTTGGAAGAATACGCACAGCTTAAAAAATTCCCCATTATTCCTTGTAATCTCTGTGGCTCTCAAGAAAACCTCAAGCGTCAAGCGGTTAAAGACATGCTCAATCAGTGGGATAGACTATATCCTGGCCGTATTGAAACCATTTTCACTGCTATGCAAAATACTGCACCTTCACAGGGTGTTGACCGTGACCAATTTGACTTTATCTCGTTGAAACGCGATCCCAACGCGCCGATGAAGGGGGATGTGGCCGAAGCCGAACTGCCCGCCTTTGATTTTCTCGATATTGCTAACAACGGCCATATCGATTTAGATGCGGCAAAACGCATCAATATCGTCAACGTGTACGAAGGGTAAATACGACAAGCATAAAAAAGCCCACTTACGTGGGCTTTATTATAGCTTATCTATTGTTACTTAACCCAAGGACTCAATACGGTCGGCACTTGGCTAAATTGCAATGATGTCAGATTGTTGATCTGCTCGACGCTCAGCTTAAAGCTGGTATTCACCTGTTGTTCACGCCCATCAAGCGTCACAGTAACAGTTTGCTCTTGAGCAAATTCAAAATTTAATCCTGCAATAGGATCCTTAAAGTAACGCATCGGGAAGCCCTGCATAGCCCCTAGTAAGTCATCCATTTCACTAGCAATTTGCTGTAAGCGTTCTTGATCATATTGAACTTGTGTTTGCTTCGAGCGCACTTGCATCGCAATTCCACAGCCTTCAGCCTTACCCTCAAACTCTAGATTTACTAATGCCCGCTGGTCTTTCAGTGCATCATCAAAGGGAATAAACAAACGTTGCGCAGATGTATAAGTGAGTGGCGTTGAATTTAATTCACTCGAAATGGTACCACTCTGAATATGGCAGTTAGGCAGCATTGGTACACTAAAGGCCACTTCGACTAACTGATAACTGCCCTTATTGACCTGCTTTAATCTGTCATAAAACCCTTTATATTCAAGGGAAATTGTTTCTGCCTGCACATTTGATGCAAACAAGCAAACTCCCACTAACAACCATTTTTTATACATCCGCCTTCACCAAATATTTTTCATTATGACGTAACATATCGAGTAATTCATCGATATAAGCTTCTTGCCTTTCAGAATAATTCACTAATCCATAGATAAGTTGGTCGGCACTCAATTCAGCCTCCTGAGCACGTAAATCGGCTCGAATTGAGCGAAACAAGGCATATGCTGTGTTCGAGTTTAAATTACGCATATAGGAGGAAACTGAAGCGTCTACCGATGGAAATATTTCTACTTCGTGTATTTTACCTGAGCCTCGCGAAGAAGGCACAATGCCGCAGCCATTACTAAAACACCATTCACCAAAGAAATTAAAACCTTCACGAGCAAAACGAGAACTGCCCCACCCAGATTCATTAGCCGCTTGGATCAGCACCATAGATTCTGGAATAATATCAACCCGTTTGAGTAGGCTGTTAAGGGATTTAGTATCGACACTGCGGGCAGCATATTGATATTTATCAAATAATTGATTGAGCTGCGCTAACTGTGATTCGGACAACGTATTGCCATTATCTATTACTGCCAACATATCAATGATAAATTCACGTTCAGTGGCAATAATGGCGTTTTGTTGTTGAACAATCGGTCTCAAAAAGTTAAAAAAGGCACGTTTTTTTTCTGCTACATCACTGATAGCAGAAAAGTCAGGAACTTGCGTAACAGGCTCAACGGCGTTTTCCAATTGGTTAACAATAGATTCAGGCTCATTCGTTGTAGGAATGAGCCACAATCTCAACGAAAAAATCGCCGAGATCACTAGGGCTAACGCGAGTGTAAACGAACCAATTCTACCAGTTTTCAATAAGTCACCTTCGATGTTGAGTTACTAGTGGCAAAATAAGCGCCAGATTATATGTCATATCTTGAAATTCACGAAATTTGGATGCAAAAACAACAATTCTTCCCAATCCTGCATTCACACATATCTAAAATGCGATCCGGCGCTTAAGTATTAGAATGCGTGAGAATTTTTAGTGCATGCTTTTGACTGAGCTTTTATACTAAGGTTCCGTTAGCCTCGGCAGTAACAAACTGAGTTTATCCGAGTTGATAACAGGATAGGATTTTACGGGTATTCAGGAAGGAAGCCTCATGCAGCAAATCTTAAACCAATTCAATCATGTAGTGGCTATCGGTGGCGGCCACGGTCTTGGACGTGTACTTTCATCACTCGATTTTCTAGGCAATCGTCTCACAGGTATTGTTGCTACGACGGATAATGGTGGTTCTACAGGTCGATTAAGAGCCGAGCAGGACTGCATTGCTTGGGGTGATTTGCGCAATTGTTTGTCCCAACTTGCTCATCGTCCTTCTGTCGGCTCACAATTATTTGAGTATCGCTTTCAAGGCGAAACTGAACTCAGTGGTCATAATCTAGGTAATTTGATGTTGCTCGCCTTAGATAAGTTGTGCGTTAGGCCCCTCGAAGCCGTCAATCTTATTCGGCATATGCTTAAAATTGAGACCAATATCATTCCGATGTCGGAGCAACCAACCCATTTGGTGGCATTACGAGCGTCCGGCTCAAAAGTGTTTGGTGAAGTGAATGTCGACAAGATGAATGAAGCTCCCATTGCACTATGCCTTGAGCCACAAGTTGATGCGACAGCCGAAGCCTGTGAAGCCATTTGCCGCGCGGATCTGATTATCTTGGGACCTGGCAGTTTTCTTACGAGTGTGATGCCACCTCTCTTATTACCCTGCTTTGCTAAAGCATTAGCAATGACAACCGCGCCCGTAGTCTTTATCGATAATCTGAATGAAGAAACTTCGCCAGCAGGCCAGTTTAGTATTGAGCAGCGCATAGCCTGGTGCCATCAAGTAATTGGTAAACCCGTGATCACTAAAGTGCTACGACATTCGGAACAAGTGCGTTTAGGCACCCTAGTTAATTATTTTCCCTTAAAAAATCGTCATAATCCGCAATTGCATGATCAGGCTAGTCTGCGTGATGCGCTTAACGCCATACTGCGGATAAAGTCAGAATTACCTTTAGAAACATTGGCTTCATAATTGTTCTCTATGCTGACAAACCATAATACTTAAGTTTATCGACTGCAAAAGGACAGCCTAAGCTGTCCTTTTTCGTGAGCCTCTTTTAAGTTAGAGGATTTGAGCAATCGCCTTACAGATCACAGGCATATTAGTTTTGGTCATACCCGCCACACTAATGCGACCCGAGCCGACGATATAAATGCCGAACTCGTCTTTCAAACGGGCAACCTGCGCTTTGTTTAAGCCAGAGAAGCTAAACATACCGTTTTGACGGGAAATAAAGCTAAAGTCCTGGGTCACACCTTCATCTTTTAAGCTTTGTACAAATAGCGTACGCATCTCGGCAATACGTTCACGCATTTCGGTCAGCTCTTGTACCCAAAGGGCTTTCAATGATGCATCACTCAGAATCGTACTCACAATTAACGCGCCATGGGCTGGTGGATTTGAGTAATTTGCACGAATAGTACGTTTCACTTGGCTAAATGCACGCACCGCTTCATCGGCATTTTGTGCAACCACAGTCACCGCGCCGATACGTTCATTATACAAACCAAAGTTTTTAGAAAATGAGTTTGCCACTAATAGTTCTGGTACTTTTGACGCAACTAAGCGTAAACCAGCAGCATCTTCTTCAATACCAGCACCAAAACCTTGGTATGCAAAGTCGAATAATGGAACTAATTGCTTGTCCGCACAAAGATTAGCGACTAATTCCCATTGGGTTAACGTTAAATCGATACCCGTTGGGTTATGACAGCAACCGTGCAGTAGAATAATGTCGCCCGCCTGTGCATTGGCGAGATCTGTCATCATGCCATCAAAATCAATATCGTGGGCACTGGCGTTGTAGTAACCGTATTCTTTAACCGTCAAACCCGCAGTTTCAAAAATATTTTGATGGTTTGCCCAAGTTGGATTACTTACCCACACAGTGCGCGATGGGGTATTACGCAATAAGAACTCGGCAGCAATACGCAGTGCACCTGTACCACCAGGCGCTTGGGCCGTTGCTGCTCGGCCAGAAGTCACGAGATCACTACCTTCACCAAATAGCAGCTCTTGTACTACGCGATTGTAGGTTTGAACCCCTTCTATCCCTAAATAGTTTTTAGTTTTCTCTTGCTCAAGCAATAGTGCTTCAGCTTTCTTGACTGATTGTAATACCGGAGTCTGCCCTGCTTCATCCTTATAAATGCCAACACCAAGGTTGACTTTATCTTGGCGCGGATCGGCCTTAAATGTATCGGTTAAACCAAGGATGGGATCTGCGGGTGCGAGTACTACCTGAGAGAAAATCATGACTACTTATCCTAAATGTTCACGTGTAGGGGGAAAATTCGGCTTATTTATACCACTGTCTTAAGAGAGGGAATAGCGCCTATTACCGCTTCTTAAGGAAATAGTTTGGCTATTATGGATTGATTAAAATAAATAACAACTAAATGAGAGATCATTTATGTGAAAGCTGAATTTTTTGAAAAATATGATTTTTTAGAGGCAGATCACTATCGCTTCAAGAGTGGCTTTAAAGTTATAAACTTGAAATTATTGCCAATAAAAAAGGCCTAACAAATGTTAGGCCTTTTTTATGTTATGGTACCCGAGGCCAGACTTGAACTGGCACGCTGTTACCAGCGAGGGATTTTAAATCCCTTGTGTCTACCGATTCCACCACTCGGGCAAACTCTTTATATTAACGACAGTAATCGTATCATTAATACTTTAATCTATGGAGGCGCGACCCGGAGTCGAACCGAGATCGACGGATTTGCAATCCGCAGCATAGCCATTCTGCCATCGCGCCAAATTTCCAAACTCGTAAAGAGTTGGAGCGACATATCGGGTTCGAACCGATGACCTATACCTTGGCAAGGTATCGCTCTACCAACTGAGCTAATGTCGCATCGATGTCATAGAGTAACGTTACTACGCTTTCCCCTGACTGCGGATTGGCATTCTACCGATTTAACCTTCAGAGTCAATCAACAAATTTGAAATATTGCGCTTAACCACACTGTTTGCCCAATATTCAGCCATAGCGATATAAACTTGCCGATAGAATCAACAATTCACGGATTTGCTCAATAACAATGTCCAGATAAATTGTTATTCAACATAATTGAAGTATAAAAAAAGCGCCCTCTCAGGCGCTTTCTCTGTTGTACTTCTGTCTGTCGCAATTAAGCAGGCAGAGACAGCGTTGTTAAGCCTAACATCGTTTGCATCACACCGACTACTTGGCAGCTGTAACCAAATTCGTTGTCATACCATACGTACAGAATGGCGCGTTTACCTTCGGCGATGGTCGCTTGAGAATCAACCACACCCGCGTAGCGAGAACCTACTAAATCGCTTGATACGATTTCAGTTGAGTCTGTGTAGTCGATTTGGTTCTGCAAGGGTGATTGCAGCGCCGTGTCTTTTAGGTATTCGTTCAATTCGTCTTTGTTAGTCTCAGCATTTAAGTTCATGCTGATGATTGCCATAGACACGTTTGGCGTTGGCACGCGAATCGCGTTGCCTGTCAGTTTACCCGCTAATACTGGCAGAGCTTTAGCGACGGCTTTCGCTGCGCCCGTTTCAGTGATCACCATGTTTAATGGTGCACTGCGACCACGACGGTCAGCACTGTGGTAGTTGTCGATCAGGTTTTGATCGTTTGTATATGAGTGAATCGTCTCAACGTGACCATTCTCGATACCGTACTTATCATTTACCGCTTTCAGTACTGGTGTAATGGCGTTAGTGGTACAGCTCGCAGCTGATACAATAATGTCTTCTGGCGTAATGTCGCCTTCGTTCACACCGTAAACGATGTTCTTGATGGCGCCTTTTGCAGGTGCTGTCAGTAACACTTTGCTTGCACCAGGGCTCTTCAAGTGTAAGCCAAGGCCTGCTTCGTCTTTCCAAATACCCGTATTGTCTACCACTAAGGCATCTGTAATACCGTATTTGGTGTAATCCACTTCATCTGGTGAGTTTGCGTAAATAACTTGGATATAAGTACCGTTAGCGATGATGGCGTTGTTCTCTTCATCCACTTCAACAGAACCGTTAAATGGACCATGAACAGAGTCACGACGCAGTAAGCTTGCGCGTTTTTCTAAATCGCCCTTCTTACCACCACGTAATACGATTGCACGCAGTCTTAACTTGTTGCTGCGACCAGTACGTTCGATCAGTAAGCGCGCTAATAAGCGGCCAATACGACCAAAACCATACAACACCACATCACGCGGAGCGATATCATCAGCATGATCAATCGCAGCCGCTAATTCGCGTGCCATATAGCTTTCAATTTCGTTGGTATCGGTATGTTCAGCCCAGTATCTGACAGCAAGCTTACCAATATCCACTTTACATTGTTTAACAGCGAGTCTGCTTAAGGCTTGAACAAACGGGAAACTCTCGCGTAAACGTAATTTCTCGCCGACATGACGACGAACTAAACGGTGCGCTTTAATAATCTCAATAGTAGAAGCATTGAGTAATGGCTTACCATAAACCACAACTTCGACGCCTTGGTTACGGTATAACTTGCCCAGCAAAGGTTGCATTGCCTCTGCCATTTCAAAACGTTCTTGCCAACTTTGTAGGTGTTTATCAGCGCTCATTTACAGATCCTTTATCTCACTTTTCAATAAAATATATTGAAAGGTTTGAGTAACATGACGAAAAGACCAATAATCTTATGTAGGTTTTAGGGAAAACCCTCTGTTTTGGTCGGCGCCATTGTAATGAAAACTGACCCAGCTTGCTAGTAAGATATTTTCTGTAAATCTGTAATTTTATTAGAGAAAATTGCATTTTGGAGCGTATTTTGAGACAAAATCTAGTAATAATTACATCATTTACCCTCGCGATAAGCCTTTTCGGTTGTGATAATGGCCGAAATATCGAAACGATTTGTAAAAATAATCCTGAAATTTGTGCCGATTTGCATAAGGATGGCTGGTGTTTAGCCGAAAAAACAAAGTTGATCCAAAGTCGATACGACCTAAAGGACAATAAAAATCCAACAGGCAAGCAACTCTATCAACAGTTAACTTACCTCGAGGACTATAGTCGATGTATTGAATTGGCCTCGGGTGTTCAGCATATTATCCATACAAGCCGCACAGCTGATAGAGCCAGAGCCTTTCGACTAAGTACACAAAATTTGAGTCAGTTGCAGGATGAAACCCGCGAGCGCCAAGACCCGTTTATGTCTTATTATCAATGGACACGTTTTGGTGACACGGATGCGTTAAACCGACTCTTGGCGCAAGAAAATGCTGGCGAAGTCACTGAGCCATTTCTTTTAGCGCAAATAGCCACCTACTACAGCAACCGTAATGCCATCAAAGCGCAACAACTCTACCTTACTGTGTTTGCAGAGATCCAATACGCTGACTTTGATCCAAATTGGTTGCTTGGGCTTGCTGCAGCCTATCGCCAAACCCAAGCGCTAGAAAAAACTTACATGCTGACAAAAGCCAATTTACTACTTACGCAGCAGAAGTATTCTGAAGATAAGATGCTAGCCTTAATCGGTGGTGACAAGACGCTGGCGGCCAAATTAGATCAATACGCCCAGAACTTGATCAATGCGTTAGAAGATGGCCTCTATTCGACTAGTCCGGTTGCGCTCTGGCTTGCTCCACCTCAGACAGAGGTAACACCGCCAGCGGCAACTCCCGTCGAACCAGAGAAGCCAAACTCGCCTTAAGGCTTGGGCCTTGAGTAACGTCGGCAAAATGTTTGCCATCTTGTAATTTTTTATCCAAATGCAGTGCTAAAAAAGGTGTTTTCGCGAGCAATGTAAAAAAAACACCTAATTTGTTAACCAAATCCCGGCAAAATAGCCGAATTAACTTGACGATAGCTGTCAGTTTGGTAATTTTACTACCAGTTGAATTTTATAATCACCAGAGGGATATGAGATGACTATCCGTGTTGCAATAAATGGTTACGGCCGTATCGGTAGAAACGTATTACGCGCCCTGTACGAAAGCGAAAAAGCTTACCCAATCAAAATTGTTGCCATCAACGATTTAGGCGACGCTTCAATCAACGCTCACCTGACAAAATACGATTCTGTACATGGTCGTTTCAATGCCAAAGTTGAGCATGATGCTGAAGCAATTTATGTTAACGGTGACAAGATCCTCACTTTCCAAGAGCGCGATCCAGGCAAATTACCTTGGGGCGACTTACAAGTTGACGTTGTGTTCGAATGTACTGGTATCTTCACTTCTAAAGAATCTGTACAGCCACATTTAGCGGCAGGCGCAAAGAAAGTCATTATCTCTGCACCAGGCAAAAACGTTGATGCAACAGTCGTTTATGGCGTTAACAACAATGTGTTGACCGCGGATATGACCGTTATCTCTAACGCGTCATGTACCACTAACTGCTTAGCGCCTTTCGCTAAGCCGTTAAATGACGAAATTGGTATCGAATCAGGTCTGATGACCACCATCCACGCGTATACCAACGATCAACGTTTATCTGACGTATACCACACAGATTTACGCCGTGCTCGCGCAGCGGCACTGTCGATGATCCCTACTAAAACTGGCGCTGCCGCGGCAGTAGGTTTAGTTGTGCCTGAATTACAAGGTAAATTCGATGGTTTAGCGGTACGTGTACCGACTGTTAACGTGTCTTTAGTGGATTTATCTTTCATTGCATCACGTGACACAACCGTTGAAGAAGTTAACGCCATCATCGAGCGTGCAGCAAGCGTAGCACCACTGAGCGAAGTGTTGGCCGTCAACAAAGAGCCATTGGTATCTATCGACTTTAACCACAATGCGTTTTCATCTAACTTCGATGCGACGCAAACCCGTGTTAATGGCCGTTTAGTCAAAGTAATGGCTTGGTACGATAACGAATGGGGCTTCAGTAACCGTATGTTAGATAACGCGGTTGCGTTAATGAACGCTAAATAATCTCGATTAGCGATTTAGCTAAAGCCCTGCAAATGCAGGGCTTTTTGTTATTTACCGTATGGCAACTGCAATTAAAAAATATCCCCGCAATGCGGGGATATTAATGTTGAACTCGATGTGCGACTAAATAACGCTTAGGCATTCCCCTTCACTTTCATATTGAGCGTTTTAGCGAAATCGAGCATACGGGTCAGCGGGATTAACGCTTTCACTCGCAAGTCTTCATCGACAAAGATCTCATGGGTGGTTTTGTCGCTATCACTTAATGACGCTTCAATGGCTTTTAAGCCATTCATTGCCATCCAAGGACAGTGGGCGCAGCTCTTACAGGTGGCACCGTTACCACCAGTAGGCGCTTCTATCAATGTTTTACCCGGCGCCGCTTGTTGCATTTTGTAAAAAATACCGCGATCGGTCGCGACAATAAAACGCTCGTTAGGCATGGTTTGCGCAGCTTTGATCAACTGACTGGTGGAGCCGACAGCATCCGCCATCGCCACCACACTCGCGGGTGATTCTGGGTGTACCAAAATTGCTGCGTCGGGATAAACGCTTTTCAGATCACGCAGGGCATTCGCTTTAAACTCATCGTGAACGATACAGTCGCCCTGCCACATCAGCATCTCGGCGCCCGTTTGTTTAGCAATATAGCTGCCTAAGTGGCGGTCTGGGCCCCAAATGATTTTTTTGCCTTCGCTGTCTAAGTGCTCAACAATTTCAAGGGCAATACTCGAGGTCACCACCCAATCAGCACGGGCTTTTACCGCCGCAGACGTGTTGGCGTAAACAACCACGGTATGATCTGGGTGTGCATCACAGAAGGCGCTAAATTTATCGATGGGGCAACCTAAGTCCAATGAACAGGTCGCTTCAAGAGTCGGCATCAGAATGGTTTTTTCTGGGCTTAAGATTTTGGCTGTTTCACCCATAAACTTCACCCCAGCGACGATTAACGTCTTCGCTGTATGATCGCGGCCAAAGCGCGCCATTTCAAGTGAGTCAGAAACACACCCACCAGTTTCTTCAGCCAGAGCTTGAATTTCAGGGTCGGTATAATAATGGGCAACCAATACCGCATCCTTTTCAATCAGCAGCTGCTTGATACGTGCCTTGTAGTCCGCCTTTTCGGCATCGGACAGAGGAATTGGCTTAGGCGGAAACGGATAATCAATAGTTTCGATTGTTGGGGCAAATGGGCTGGGGCTCATAACAAATCCATCAGGATAACAACGTTCGCGAATTATACGTAATTGGGATCAAAAGATTAACCCATTTATGGCCTGCGAATAAAAAAGGACGCTAAATTGCGTCCTTTTTTGCCGGATTGGCTGTAAGTATTGGCTGACAGCCGACTAACGCATGGCTAATAGCATATCCTGCGGTTGCTCAAGGTATTGTTTCCAAAGGTTACAGAAACGAGCAATGGTGCCGCCATCGATAACGCGGTGATCGCCAGACCAACTCACTTGCATGATCTGGCGCGCTTCGACTTCACCTTTCGCATTAAAGCGCGGCAAGGTTTGCAACTTACCAAGCGCAACAATCGCCACCTCTGGCTTATTGATAATTGGTGTTGCGACTGTGCCACCTAAGGCGCCAATATTCGAAATCGAAATCGTGCCTTCTTTAAGATCCGCTGGTGCCACACGGCCGCTACGCGCAGCAGTGGTTAAGCGGGTGATCTCGGCAGCCACCTCAAGAATACTCTTATCTTGCACATCCTTCACATTGGGCACTAACAATCCCACTTTCGAATCTACTGCCATACCAATGTTATGACGCGCCTTGTAGGTGATTTCCGTACAATCAGCATTCACTTGGCTGTTAAGCACAGGGAACTGCGTTAAGGCTAATGACATGGCCTTCATAAAGAATGGCATCATGGTCAGCTTAACTTCGTCGGAGGAATACTTGGCCTTCATGCTTTCACGCAGTGCGACTAAGTCTGTCAAATCAAACTCTTCGCAATACGTGAAGTGTGGAATGGTTGATACCGATTCGACCATCATTTTCGCCATCACGGCTTTCACGCCACGGATAGGCTCCACAATGTCACCCCGTGCAGAACTTGCCACGACGTTAGAGACGGTTGATTGAGTCACACCTGATTGAGTCGGTGCTACAGCCACTGGCGCAACGGCAGACACAGCGTCGCCCTGCGCTTGGAAGCGAGTAATGTCTTCCTTATATACTCGGCCATGTTTGCCACTACCAGGTACGCGACTTAAATCGATATCTAAGGCACGTGCCATACGGCGAACGGCTGGGCTGGCTAAGGCTTTACCTTGGCGAGCAGGCTCTTGCACCACACTTGCACTCGAACAAGCTGCTGGAGCGGTATTCGCAGCGGCGACGCTTGCTTCCTGTGCATGGCTGACCGGCGCACTAACGCTACCTTCGACCTCAATCGCAAATAGTGGCGCATGTACTTTCGCTAACTGGCCCTTACGGTAGTGCAATTTGACAATTTTGCCCGCTTTGATGGCGGGGATTTGCACTAAGGCTTTATCAGTCATCACATCGGCGATGGGTTGGTCTTCAACCACTGTATCGCCTTCTTGGACTAGCCATTCGACCAGTTCACACTCAACAATGCCTTCGCCAATATCGGGCAGCAGGAACTCTTCAACGCTGGTACCCGCCACGCTGGCTTGGCTTACGGATGTTTGAGTCGCTGTGTGAACTTCAGGTTGAGACGCAGGCACAGCTTCGTCAGACTCAACCTGCACGGCATACAGCGGTGCATGCACCTTAGCAATATCGCCTTTGGCGTAATACAACTTAGTCACGACTCCTGCAAAAGGCGCCGGAATTTGCACTAAGGCTTTGTCGGTCATCACATCGGCGATGGGCTGATCTTCCACAATCGTGTCGCCCTCTTGCACCAACCACTCGACGAGTTCGCACTCGACAACGCCTTCACCAATGTCCGGCAAAATAAAATCTTTAATCATACCGGACTCCTAGAAGTTCACTGATGCCTTAATGGCTTCAAAAGTTTTGAGCGCATCGGGCATATATTCTTTTTCGTGGACCAGTGGATATGGGGTATCTAGACCACATACACGGCTGATGGGTGATTCTAAATACAAGAAACACTCCTGCTGAATGGTGGCCGCAATTTCACCCGCAAAACCACCCGTTAATGGTGCTTCATGGTTGATCAGTAAGCGGCCTGTCTTCTTCACAGAATCGGCAACGGTATCTACATCCCAAGGCGCGAGTGTACGCAGGTCGATAATTTCGCAGGAAATCCCCTCTTTTGCTGCCATGTCGGCCGCTTTTTCGATGATTTCCATCTGTGCGCCCCACGCCACTAACGTGATGTCTTTCCCTTCACGCACCACTTCGGCTTTACCGAGCTCAATTTCATAATCGCCCGCAGGGACTTCTCCCACAGAAGCACGGTATAAACGTTTGGGCTCGAAGAATATCACCGGGTTTTTATCACGAATCGAGGCAAGCAATAACCCTTTGGCCTGCGCAGGATTACGCGGCACAACCACTTTTAAGCCTGGGGTTTGGGTAAAATAGGCTTCTGGCGATTGTGAATGATAATGGCCGCCCGCAATACCGCCACCATAGGGTGTGCGGAACACTAGGCTTCCCACATTGAATTCATTACCGCTGCGGTAACGGAATTTAGCCGACTCGTTTACGATCTGGTCAAACGCCGGAAAGATGTAATCAGCAAACTGGATTTCCGCTACGGCAGTCATACCATTAGAGGCTAACCCGTTGGCAAAACCCGCAATACCTTGCTCAGTCAGTGGCGTGTTAAAGCAGCGGCCGCGACCAAACTTTTCCTGTAAACCTGAGGTTGCGCGAAACACGCCGCCAAAGTGGCCAACGTCTTCACCAAACACCACCATGCGCTCATCAGCTTGCATGGCGATTGACAAGGCCTCATTGACGGCCTGTAACATATTCATTTCTGCCACGGCTTATAGCCTCCCTGCACTTTTGGGATAGGATTGCGGATATTTTTTGATGTGTTCTTTAAGATCGCTCAGTTGCTTTTTAAGCGCTGGCGTTGGCTTGTCGTACACGTCTTCAATAAGCTCATCCAGCATAGGGATAGGTAATTTTTCCGCGACTTTAACGGCGGCTAACACTTCTTCACGGTACTTTTCGTAACGCTGGGTATCATCGGCCTCAGCTAACCAGCCTTTATTAATAAGCCACAACTTAAAGCGTTTGACCGGATCGTGTTGTTGCCATTTCGCCTCTTCTTCTTTTGAGCGATAACCCGAAGGATCGTCAGAAGATGAGTGGGCGCCCAGACGATAAGTCATGGCTTCAATCAACACGGGGGCATTGTGCTCAATCGCATAGGCACGCGCCTGTTGTGTCGCCGCTAACACCGCCAGCATATCGTTACCGTCGACGCGAATGGTGTGCATGCCGTAACCCACGCCACGACTGGCAATACCGTTACCGGCAAATTGCTCTTCCGTTGGGGTAGAAATGGCATAACCATTGTTACGGCAAAAGAAAATCACGGGGCATTTTAACACCGCCGCCATATTCAATCCGGCATGGAAATCGCCTTCAGATGCAGCGCCTTCACCGAAATAACAGACAGCAACATTACGTTTGCCCAGCATTTTCAGGCTATAACCGACACCTGTCGCTTGCGGAATTTGAGTGGCCAATGGCGATGAAATGGTTTGGTAGTTTAACGCCGCGCAGCCGTAGTGGATTGGCATTTGGCGACCTTTACCTAAGTCCTTCTCATTACTGAACATTTGGTTCATAAACTGTTCAGTGGTAAAGCCGCGATAACGTAGCGCCGCATGTTCACGGTATTGTGCGAGGATCACATCTTCTTGATCAAGTGCGGCCACGCTACCGACGATCGCCGCTTCTTCACCGGTGCAGGTCATATAGAAGCTGATCCGTCCCTGACGCTGTGCGCCAAGCATACGTTCATCGAGTACCCGCGTGAATACGCAAGTATCGTAAATTTTGGTGGCTAAGGCTTCATCTATTACAGGCAAAACCGCGGTTTCATAGGTAGTGCCGTCTGCTTGTAGAATTCGAAGGATAGGAATGTGAAGCGATGCCTTATCCAAGAAGCCGACACGGTGCACTGTATCAGTGTTGAGTGTTGCTTTGCTCATATTGTGCTCTTGTTATCTCGTTACGCAGCAGAAGAACCACTGCGCCTAATTTATACGAATATGCCGGATGAACATTACGTTAACGTAAACTACCTATCAACCGTTGGCACAGTTCAAACGACAACTAATCCCCTGTGGGCATGTATATAATGCTTTACAAAACTAGCGAACATCTGGCGCAACTGAAGGGATCAGGCAAATCACAGTGCGATTGCCGATGGGCACCTTGGCATTGGGGAAGACAATCGCTTCAAATTCCTGTTCGACTTTAATTTCCTGTCCACCCTCTCGGGCTAATACAAAGCCTTTAGGGAAAGCTCGGAAGTTTTCGACATCGGTCGCGAAGGTAAATTCAAAATCATCAAAATGTTTGTTAATCACCCGACACACTTGATACAGATTCACCTTATCCGCTGAGAATGGCTCAAGCGCTAAGGGTTTGTCTGTGATAAGGCGCATAAACATCTCTTGGGCGGCAATAAAACGCGTCATATCGTTTTGCCCCATGGGATACACCTTACCTAATTCAATGGTAAAGGCATCGGCGCCATATTGCTCGGAGGAAAAATAACTAAAAGTAGTCGTCGGCTCATGGTGAAATAACACAGTATCGACGCCACTGGCCGCTAAAAACATGATTTGCTCGGCGCTGTAAGCACGGCCGGGACGATAGGGATAAATCGCAAACTTTTCGTGTTTTGACGCCCGCATCGCCGTGTGTAAATCGTAGTGAATTCGCTGGCGCCCTGAGGCTGCGCCCTTAAAGAAGCGGTCAACATAGGCTTCTAATTTTTTCGCCCGCACCCGCTCAGGATTCACTAATCCCGGTGGATTTGAATGCTCGCCACTAAACAGACGATTCATGTTCTCGTCGATAATGCGAGTGCCGTTATTAATCGCTAAAGGGTTACCAATAAGAAAGAGCGTGCGTTGTTTGGCGATGATTTTTTGTTGGAGAAGCTGTTTGATTAAGGTATTGCAGAGTTCGATGGGGGCGGTTTCATTGCCGTGGACACCGCAGGAGAGAATGACATCCTTACCTTGGGCTTGTGCAGGCTCAAAGACGATGACGCCCGTGTCCCACACCTCTACTCGAGTATGTTCCCCTAAGGCGAAACTAAACTCATCTCCGAGGGTTTCAGGATTAGCGAGGGTCAGCGCGAGAAAATCCTTCGAATCTAACAGAGCTTGTAACACAGAATTCTCCTTATAATAGCGTGTTAAAGACGGGAGTGATGGCAATAACTGCCTGTTTCATGACACTTATCGCTACCCGCCTTAAAAAGCGCATCCATACTAACACAAGTTTTTGGGCCGTTACTCTGTCATTCTGGTCAAACAAGCGCATTTCGTGGCAAAACAACAGCATCTTAGCCGCATTTGGTCGACATAGGATTAATTTTGTCGACACACTTGCTTTTAGGGATGAGTTTTATCACAATTCTTAGCCATCTAGACTTCTATCAGGATTTATCATGGCGTTAGCAACTTTCGGTGCCGGCTGTTTTTGGGGCGTGGAGTATTTCTTTAGACAAGTCAACGGCGTAACCAACGCGACCTGCGGCTATATGGGTGGCAATAACGAAGCGACCACCTATGAGGAAGTCAAAAAAGGTAAGACAGGCCATGCCGAAGTCGTACAAGTAGAATTTGACCCTGCGATTGTCAGCTACGACGAGTTACTGGATGTGTTTTGGAAAAACCACAACCCGACCACGCTCAATATGCAGGGCGGCGATATTGGTACTCAATACCGCAGTACCATTTTCTTCCATGATCGTGAGCAAAAAGCGGCGGCAGAAGCCTCAAAACTGGCCTTTGCCCGTTCAGGTCGTTGGGGATTGCGTCATATCGTCACTGAGATTGTGCCGTTACAGCAATTCCATGTGGCAGAGGAATATCATCAAAACTATATCGATAAGAATAACTTACCGAGTTGCCATATCGAGTACTAGGCTTAGCGATTCAGCTCAAACCTGAATAATTTGACCTTACAATCGCTGCAAATAAAAACGCACTCATAGGATTTCGATGAGTGCGTTTTTTTATCGGTAAAAAGAATGCGTAAACGCTAAATCAGGCGCTGAGGGCCTTATCGATCAGGGCTTGTGCGTCCTTAATGATATCGGCAAGATGTTGCTCACTGATAAAGCTCTCACCGTAAATCTTGAATAACGCCTCAGTGCCCGATGGCCGCGCAGCAAACCAACCATTGGCCGTGGTCACTTTAATGCCACCAATTGAAGCATTATTGCCAGGTGCATGGGTCAATACGGCCTCAATGTTCTCACCCGCCAGCATAGTGGCATTTAAGGTCTCCGCATTGAGTTTTGCAAATTTTGCTTTGTTCTCAAGGCTAATTGGGCTGTCGATACGCTTATAAAAGCTTTGACCGAACTGTGCCACTAATTCTTGATGGCGTTGCCCCGGCGTCTTGCCAGTAACCGCAAGCATTTCGGCCGCAAGCAGCACTAAAATAAAACCGTCCTTGTCAGTACACCAAGTCGTGCCATCACGGCGCAGGAACGCGGCGCCCGCACTCTCCTCACCGCCAAAGGCAATGGTTGCCTCGGCTAATCCATCGACAAACCACTTAAAGCCAACGGGGACCTCAAGCAATTTTTTGCCATGGAAGGCACAGATTTTATCGATAAGCGCGCTCGATACCAATGTCTTACCAATGGCTAAGCTATCGCTCCACTCTGGTCTGTGGGTTAGCAGATAATCAATCGCTACTGCTAAATAGTGGTTGGGGTCCATCAGCCCGGTGCCCGGACACACGATGCCGTGTCTATCGTAGTCAGGATCGTTACCCACACATAAATCGAAGGATTCTTTATGGGCCAGTAAACCTGCCATCGCATAGGGAGAAGAGCAATCCATGCGGATCTTGCCGTCCTTATCCAATGACATAAAGCTGAAGCTTGGATCGACCTTATCGTTAACTAAAGTGATATCAATGCCATAGTGCTTGGCAATCGGTGCCCAATAATGAATACCGGAGCCGCCTAATGGATCGACACCCAGCTTAAGTTTAGCCTTAGCAATGGCATGCATATCGACGACATTGTCTAAATCCGTCACATAGGGCGTGATTAAATCAATGGCATGCACATAACCCGAAGCCAATGCATCTGCATAAGCGAGCTTATTAACGCCCTTGAGTGCAGCGCGCAGGTAATCATTAGCGCGGGACTCAATCCACGCAGTGATATTACCTTCAGCAGGGCCACCATGGGGTGGATTGTATTTAATCCCACCATCCTGCGGTGGATTGTGGGATGGCGTAATAATCAAACCATCGCTTAACGCGGCACCACTCAATGCCGCCTCGCGATTTGCACAAATAATCGCATGTGACACCACTGGCGTTGGCGTAAAACCATCATGTTGCTGGATATGCACAGTCACCTTATTGGCCGCTAACACTTCAATCGCCGACACGTAAGCCGCATAAGATAAAGCGTGGGTATCAATACCTAAAAAGAGTGGCCCTTCGATATTCACCGATTGGCGATAATCGACAACGGCTTGGGTAATCGCCCAAATATGGTCTTGGTTAAAACTTGCTTGAAACGCAGTTCCACGGTGCCCAGAAGTCCCAAACGTCACACGTTGCTCGGCAGCATCCACATTAGGTTTGATGCTGTAATAATGGCTCATCAGCTTTGGAATATTCACCAGATCCGTCTGACTCGCGGTTTGTCCTGCCCGTTGATGTATTGCCACCTGATCCTCTCCTACTGGAAAATCGGTTAATTAAATGGAAACGCCGCATCATTGCGGCGTCGATAAAGGCGTTATACGCGTTCGGCAATGCCGTTGGCGATTTCGGCATCGCAACCAAATTGCACTAAGGCTTCGACTAAAATCGCTCGTTTTTTGGCGGTGTTATTGTTGGTCGTCACCCAAAATCCGGTATTACCGATTTCCTTCGGGTTGGCGGTAGCACTCGCCTTGAGTAATTCTTCCCGAGAGCGCGCAAAATAGAGTCGATCGCGACCTTGGATCTGTAAAATTTGCGAGAATTGCGCTTGGCTCTGTTGATATAAACTCTCGAGCAAGAATAAGAAGCGCCCCACGGCGCCTTTTTGCTGCGCTAACTTATGCTCATCCACCAATTGATTGAAATCGGTCGCAGAGACTAAGGTTTCGACCTGAGGCGCAATCTGCGGCTCAGGCGTCGCCGCCTCTAAACTCGGTTGGCTAATGGCCTGTGGCTGCGTTTGTTCAACCGCATCGACGGACAGGCCGAGTAATCGACGGAGAATGTCAGAGGCGCTCTCACCAATACGTTCCGTTTTGCTGGCAATATGACGATAGAGCTCTTCATCCACTTCGATGTATTTCATAACCTTATTATCCTTTGTTATTCGATAGGCTTAACCGAAAAAGTGCACCACAGGCGATCCTCGCAAAGGATCTGTGCGATCGTTGCCCCAGTGTATCTATCTCTATCAATCTGATAAAGCATCATTAATCTAAAAATGCGTGAAATCGCACATCAAATTAGCACAAGCGCGTTAATCGCTGAAAAAGCCAGCAAGTTCGGGGGGATAATCCAAAAACAATGATGAAACTTGTCAAACTTAACGTATTAGGGGCACAATTCGCGCAACGTTAAGCACCACTGCGCAGGCATTTCATGAATTTTGTATCCTCAGGTCAAGGAGAGGCTGTCCTCCTTATCCATGGACTCTTTGGTAATTTAGATAATCTTAAAAGCTTAGGCCAAGTGCTCGAAGCCAATCATCAAGTCATCCGCGTTGATGTGCCAAATCACGGCTTAAGTGAACATTGGCAACAAATGGATTACCCTAGCTTAGCCAAGGCCATGGTGGATTTACTCGATGAACTCGAGCTTGAGCGTGTCCATATCGTAGGCCATTCCATGGGCGGAAAAATTGCCATGGCGACCGCACTCGCATACCCAAATAGTATCATCAGCTTAGTTGCGGCCGATATTGCGCCCGTCGCCTATCAACCTCGGCATGATGCCGTGTTTGCCGCGCTTGAAAGTTTACCCCTTGAAGGCCACACAGACCGCCGCTTCGCTTTAGCACATTTACAAGCTGGCGGAATAGATGAAGCAACAGCACAATTTTTACTGAAAAACCTCCAACGAACTGACACTGGGTTTCGTTGGAAATTGAATCTCAATGGCTTAAAAAGCTGTTATCCCAATATCATCGGCTGGCATAATCCACCTGGTAAATCCCAATTAGTGTTTGCTGGTCCGAGTCTTTTTCTCCGTGGTGGCGATTCAAACTATGTCACCGCGGAGCACCGAGACGAGATTGTGCACCAATTTCCACAAGTCCAAGCAAAAACATTAGCAGGCTGTGGCCATTGGTTACATGCGCAAAAACCTACTATTTTTAACCGGATTGTGTCTGAATTTATTGACAAACACACGGTGTAAATGACAACGATTCTCGACCTAAATCATATAGCCGACACCTTGTTGATGTGATATATTCGCGCCTCTTTTAGCCTTAGAACACTCTAGAGGACTAAGAAAGTATGTTATCTCAGTACATGGAACAAATTGAGACCCTCGGCTTGAACCTGTTTTTTGCCGCGATATTTTTCTTTATCGGCATGGCCATCCACGATGTGCTAAAACAAGGTAACGTACCGAAATTTGGTCGATTTATTGTTTGGTTAGTGTTATTTCTCGGCTGCGCCGGGTTTATTGCAAAAGGTATTATCCAGATGTCTTGGGAAGGTTCAGGCATCGGTTAAACAATAAGAACATGGCAAAAGAAGCAACAGATAGAACGACCATTGACCTTTTTGCCAATGAAAAGCGACGGGGACGCCCACGTAGCAATCCTTTGTCCCGTAGCCAGCAACTTAAGGTCAATAAGCGCAACCAGATCCAGCGGGATAAAGCCAAAGGATTAAAGCGAATAGAGTTAAAGGTGTCACAAGATTTATATGACGCCTTGAATGAGCGGGCATTGGCCAGTAACATCAGCCGAAGCCAGTTAATCGAATTAATTCTTCAGCAAAAAATAGAATGCTGAGCAATCGATAGCAGCAAGATTAACGTATAAGTGAACTAGACATAAAGGATAGACAATGGCAACTGTAGGTCTTTTTTTCGGTAGCGACACAGGCAACACCGAAGCTGTCGCCAAGATGATCCAGAAGAAATTGGGTAAGAAAATGGTTGAGGTGAAAGATATCGCCAAAAGTACCAAAGAACAGATCGCAGAATACGACCTGCTGCTGTTCGGTATCCCAACCTGGTATTATGGTGAAGCACAGTGTGACTGGGATGACTTTTTTCCTGAGTTAGAACAGATTGATTTTACAGACAAACTGGTTGCTATTTTCGGTTGTGGTGATCAAGAAGACTACGCGGAATATTTCCTCGATGCCATGGGCATGATTGGCGATATTGTTCAAGCCCGTGGTGGTATTATCATTGGACATTGGCCTACTGCAGGTTACAACTTCGAAGCTTCTAAAGGCTTAGTGGATGACGATCACTTCATCGGTTTAGGGATTGACGAAGACCGTCAACCAGAGCTGACCGAAGAGCGTGTTGACGCTTGGGTTAAGCAAATCTACGAAGAAATGTGTTTAGCAGAACTCGAAGACTAAGCCTAGTTTCATCGAGTGAGCTCTGTAAAAAAAGTGGCCCAATGCCGCTTTTTTTACATTTGTTATCCACGTAAATGAAAGCGATATTTCCAATGGTAGCTCCCCAACATCCCCACTGGGATATCTTCTGCACTGTCGTCGATAACTACGGTGATATTGGCGTTACTTGGCGTTTAGCCAAACAGTTAGTCAATGAATATCAGATCCCAATTAAGCTTTGGGTCGATGACTTAAACAGTTTTTCGCATATTTTACCGACCCTTGACCCTAACCTCACTTGCCAGATTTTTCATGGCGTGACTATCCTTCATTGGACTACGCCCTTACCTTTGGTATATGAGCCAGGCGAAGTGTTAATTGAAGCCTTCGCCTGCGAACTACCCGATGTAGTGAAGCAACAACTTGCTGAACTGCATATTAAAACACCAAAATCTGTGCCTTTATGGCTTAATTTAGAGTATTTAAGCGCAGAAGATTGGGTCGATGGCTGCCATGGTTTACCCTCGATGCAGGCAAGCGGCATTAGAAAGTATTTCTTTTTCCCGGGCTTTACACCTAAGACGGGTGGACTGATTTGTGAGCGAGAGCTATTTGCCGAGCGCGATGCATGGCAACAGGATAGTGCCAATAAGCTGCAATTATTTGACCGTCTTGGTCTTAAGGATATTAAAGCGCAAGATACTGTCTATAGCGTCTTTAGTTATGAAACCGAGTCGCTCCCAGCCTTATGTGAACTCTGGCAAGCCACGGCCAAACGCGATGCAAAAATTCACGCCCTTATCCCCAAAGGCCGCAGCTTAAACAGTTTGCAGCACATATTGCCCTGCCCTATAGAGGAATTAATACCTGGGCAGCAAATTAAACTGGGGGATTTAACCCTGCATATCTTGCCGATGACCGATCAACAGGGATTTGACCGCCTACTATGGAGCTGCGACGTTAATATTGTCCGCGGTGAAGATAGCTTCTTACGGGCCCAATGGGCGGCAAAACCTTTTATTTGGCATATTTATCCGCAAGAAGATGATTATCATCTAATAAAATTAGAAGCTTTTATTCGACTTTACTGCGATAATCTGCCCCCTGATATTGCTGACACTTGGTCTAAATTGAACGTTGCATTTAACCAAGGAGAGCAATCCGCCGTGAAAACTCACTGGCAAAACCTAAATCCAGTCTGTTTGCCACTCTTACAACATGCTAAAGAATGGCCAATTGATGCAATAAATGCTGCAGATCTTGCAACTCGGCTAGTCCAATTTGTGAAAAAAAGCTAAGATGCTGCGCTGATATAGAAAATCGACATATAGGAAATTGTGTAATGAAAACTGCTCATGAAATCCGTCCTGGTAACGTGATCATGTTTGAAGGCAGCCCATGGGTTGTACAGAAAACAGAAACAACTCGTTCTGGCCGTAACGCTGCCATCGTTAAGTTAAAGCTGAAAAACTTACTGCTTAACTCTGGTACTGAAACCACTTTTAAAGGTGAAGATAAGTTAGACGATATTATCCTAGATCGTCTGGATTGTACTTATTCTTACTTTGCTGATCCTATGTATGTATTCATGGATGCAGAATACAACCAATACGACGTAGAAGCTGAAAACTTAGGTGATGCAGCAGCTTACATCGTTGACGGTATGGAAGAAACTTGCCAAGTGACTTTCTACGAAGGCAAAGCAATTTCTGTTGAAATGCCAACCACTATCGTACGTGAAGTTATCTACACTGAGCCATCAGCTCGTGGCGATACTTCAGGTAAAGTAATGAAGCCAGCGACAATCACTGGTGGCGGCACTATCAGCGTGGCTGACTTTGTGAAAGTTGGCGACAAGATTGAAATCGATACCCGTACTGGCGAATTTAAAAAGCGCGTATAACCGCCTTTTTTCGTCAGAGAAAGCCAGTGTCCGCACTGGCTTTTTTATTCTTTGGTAAACGCAATAATTTCCTCAGCAATATTGCTTAAAGCAACCTGCCGACTGACTGCGCCGAGCTTAACAGCCTCTTTTGGCATACCATAAACCACACAACTGGCTTCATCCTGTGCCAATGTTGTGGCTCCAGCATGATGCATATCTAGCAAACCCCGAGCACCATCGTCCCCCATACCAGTCATAATTATGCCTAGGGCATTTTTACCCGCAGCATTAGCGACTGAACGAAACAACACATCAACCGAGGGGCGATGCCGACTGACCAACGGTCCGTCCTTAAGCTGAACACGATATTGAGCACCACTACGTTGTAGCAGCATGTGCTTGCCACCGTTAGCAATGAGCACAAGACCCGGCATCACTCTATCGTTATCTTCGGCTTCTTTTACTTCCATTTCACATAAACTATTTAACCTACTAGCAAAGGCCGCCGTAAAATGCTCTGGCATATGTTGGACAACAACAATACCGGCACTTGTACGTGGCAATGCCGTTAACACGCACTCAAGTGCATGGGTTCCACCCGTTGAAGTTCCGAGTGCAACAACCCGATCCGTGGTTTGGTGTAGCGCATGGTTTGTTGATGTTAACACTACATCGGCGTTATGTTTCGCGGCGACAGGCATTTTTGTAGGGGTATTAACACGCAATTTTGATACTGATGCTTTAGCTGCAGCACGCACGGACTGGAGTAAACGGGCTTGTGATTCCTCCAAAAATCCCTTCAATCCTAATTTAGGTTTAGTAATGATATCAACCGCTCCCGCGGCAAGTGCAGCAATAGTCACTGAAGCACCTTGCTCAGTGAGTGTTGAGCAAATCACGACAGGGGTTGGCCTTTCAGCCATCACTTTTTTTAAGAAAGTAATGCCATCCATTCTTGGCATTTCAATATCAAGAATAATGACATCGGGCCATTGCTGTTCAAATAATTTAAGCGCAAACAACGGATCCCGAGCACAGCCTAATAAAGTAATATCAGGCTGGTTAGCTAACATGCTGCTGAGCACTTGTCTGACAACTGCTGAGTCATCGACTATGGCGACATTAATCACAAGGCCCCCTTAAGTCTCGTTAATCCGACCAAATCACCACCGAGTTATTAGAGGTACGCATATCTTCACTCGCTTGATTAAAATATCGGTATTCTTCATCCTGAAGTGACGTAATTTCTTCATATTTATTCTCGATTAAACTGCGATACACCGAATAATCCGACGGATCGAAATAAATTATTCGACCAGAATGGCCGCCAAGATCTTCACTAATAACAGGGATTCGTTCACGTTGTAGAAACTGTCTAACAAAATCAATATTCATCCCGCCAATATCATAGTGGTTAAGGATATTGTCAGCACACAAAGATAAAACATTCGCGCCTCCAAATATTTTACTCTGCAAATATTGCCGCTGTGCTCCTAACTTTAGCATGGCATTGATTAAGATCTCCATGGCATGAACACCATAGTAACCTGCGCGAGAATCAAGAAAATGTGTAAGCTTGCGCCGATCAGCAGCCAATAAAAAGTGATTCATTCCAATGACCTGAGCCTTGGGATCAAATAAACATACTGCCACACATGAGCCCAATAATGTCTTTATGACTTCGTTTTTCGCCGTCACATAATGCTCACCAGGGCCAATCATGATTACTGTTCTTTGATTTAAGGCTATCTTTTCCACATCAAATCCTTTGATAGATAGAAGGTTTAATCTGCTTTAACCCATGTTTTACGTGCATCAAGGATTCGGTATGTGAAATAAACAAATAACCACCGACTTTCAACTGCTTTATTACATGGTTTATGACCCTTTGCTTAGACTCAGCATCAAAATAAATCATTACATTACGAATAAAGATTAAGTCGCACATCCCGACACTTTCACAGGATTGAGTCAGATTCATCGCAAAAAAGCTAACTTTACTCTTTAAGCTTTGGTCAATTAAAAATGTACCGTTTTGCTTACCCACCCCCTTTAAGCAATACTTCTGTAATCTCTCAAAGCCGATGGCGTCATTACGTTCAAGGGGATAATGTGCCATTTCAGCCTTCGCTAGCACCCGCTGGCTAATATCAGACCCCTGCACTTGCCAGTGACCATCAATCCCTAAATGATCCGCCAACAGCATGGCTAAGCTGTAAGCCTCCTCTCCAGATGAACAAGCTGCTGACCATACCTGCCAGCTTTTTTTTTGTGGATGTGTTTTTATTAGGTTTTTAACAAATTCAAAATGCTCTATTTCACGAAAAAAGAATGTTTCATTGGTCGTCAAAGCATCAATAAAATGATGATATTCAATATGTTCAGAGTGTTTTTTGACGAACTCAAAGTAATCTCCATAATTTTCATAACCAGTTTCTTTTAGGCGTCGACATAATCGACTAGCCACCAATGATTTTTTAATGTCGCTCAAGAATATACCGGCCTCCTCATACAAAAATTGCCGGATATGCTCAAATTCCCTTTGCGTTAAGGCGGTATGTTCAAGCGGCAACGGTGAAGACTTCATAGTGCTTCATCAGTGGCATCAGCTGCATGAAAATTGAGTTGGCTAATTGCACTAATGTCGGCCACCGACAGCACATAATTGATATCAAGTAATATCATAAAATGTTCGCCAACTCGCCCCATTGCGCGAATGAAGTCAACTCTGAGATCGGCACCAAAATCCGGTGGCGGCTGTGTATGTTCATCATCAATTTCAAGGATTTCATTCACTTCATCCACTAACATCCCAATGGTTTGCTGCTCATCTTCGTGACTGACTTCTACCAATACAATACAACTTTTTTTTGAGATGACCGTTGTCAGACGCCCTAGCCTTTTGGACAAATCAATAACAGGAACGACCTTACCTCGTAAATTAATAATACCGCACAAAAATTCTGGCATCATAGGCACCCGCGTAATGCCTTCAATTTCAATGATCTCTTTTACATCTAAAATACCAATTGCAAAGGTATCATTCCCTGACTGAAAGGTAAGATATTGGGTAATATCTCCCACTGAATTGGCCTTCATCTCATTCACTAATTGATTCATGATAGGCCCCTATCAGAATCGTTCGAAATCGGTACGTTCAACATGTTGCTTAGCTTTGGCTGTCTTACGCCCAGAAGCCGCCATTACTGTTGATTTACCTTGATGAGATCTTTCACTACTGATGGCAAGTTTAAAAAACTCTACTGCGTCAAGTAGTTGATTAGCCTGACCGTTTAACTCCTCTGATGTCGCGGCTAACTCTTCTGACGCAGATGCATTCTGCTGTGTGGCTTTATCAAGCTGTAACATAGAGTCATTAATCTGGCTGATCCCAATGGCTTGTTCCTCAGAGGAGGAACTAATTTCCTGAACCAAATCAGATGTTTTTTGAATATTAGGCACAATATTAGCGATCAAGCGGCCAGCATTTTCAGCAATACCAACACTTTCACTGGCTAGTTTATTAATTTCTTGTGCAGTTAAGCTGCTGTTTTCAGCTAATTTTCTAACCTCGGAGGCGACAACGGTAAAGCCTTTACCATGTTCACCAGCACGGGCCGCCTCAATGGCCGCATTGAGACTTAATAGATTAGTTTTATATGCAATGTCTTCTATTAGGCTAATTTTCGCCGCAATCTGTTTCATTGCGGCAACGGTTTGTTCTACCGCTATTCCACCTTGTCGTGCTTCTTCAGCGGCTACCGTTGCCATATTATTGGTAACCCTAGCATTTTCGGAGTTCTGCTGGACAGATGCATTTAACTCTTCAACGGCACTGGTCGTCTCTTCGACACTAGCAGCCTGCTCTGTTGCTCCTTGGCTTAGACTTTGTGCGGTACTACTGACCTGTGAAGAAGCACTAGACAAATTATCTGCACCACTTCGAACCTGAGCAATCACAGAAGTAAGGCTATCAATCATATCAATCATCGCCTTATAAACCCCCGTCGCATTTTCACGCTGTTTTAGCTCTACCGTTAAGTCTCCGTTAGCGATTGCGCGCGCAATCGTTTCCATATCACGAGGTTCTCCGCCCAACGGTTTTTTAATTAACTTCACTAAAAACCATGCCAAGAAAATGCCGATCAAAATAGCGGCGATAGATACACTAATAACAGTGGTAAGGGTCTGCTCATTCTGTGCTTTAACAATAGGACCAAGGGCATCTTGCCTTTTTTGGATGGTTAATTTGATATCTTCAGTTTGGCGCGCAACATCAGCACCGATACGGTCGAGTTGATTTTGCACAATATCGTTTCTTTCGCTAATAGTGCTATAAACTGACTTTAACGAAGACGCATAATTGTCAATGCTGCTGGTAAATTGTAATAATTTTGATTGTGCATCTAGATCTATTGCCACAGTTTTTAAGGCAGAAAGACGCTCTCCCTTAGCTAAATCAATAGCCATCAGCGCCTGCTGTAAATCGGCATCTAAATTTGTTTCAAGGAATTTAGATGCTGCTAAACGAGCAGTCAATATCGATTCGAGCACAGAACCTGCTCGATAAGCAACATCAATCTGACCTTTATTATAGGATTGATGCATAGTGTCAGAAATCAGTTTTACAACTTCAGTTCCTTTAGGAACCAACACGTTGGTAACTTCATCATTGCGAGATTTAATCAATTTTACTACAGATTCAAAGTAATTATTGTAATCAACAATATCTTTGCGAATATCTGAAAGTTGTTGACTCAATTCAGGCTCGCTAATCTCCGTCATGGCTTTTTGAATGATGTCATTAAGAATAACATTACGTTCATTGAATACTTTATAAGCTGACTCGTTCTTCTGAAAGATATAGTCATAAGCCTGCATTTGAATTGTAAGCATATTAGCTTGGATGCGACCAGCCATATTAGAGTCGCGCGCCAACGAGCGGTAATCATTAAAACCGTTAATGGCTTTCGTTAGTCCAAAATAGGCGGCTAATGAAATCACGATCAATAGTAATAACACCAATGCATAACCACCAGAAATCTGCATGCTGAGCGTCAGTTTTTTAAACATAGTCAATATTCCTTTTCAACATAGGCTATTCATCAATCAGTGCTACATGATGATATTTTTTGGCGCTAATACTTGCTTCAGTAATTAAACCCTGTACGTCAAGGATCAAGGCAATATCTCCCGTTCCTAAAATAGTGGCACCGCTTAATCCCTTGAGATGTTGAAACATTTTCCCTAAGGGCTTAATCACTGTTTGCTGTTCACCAAATAATTTATCGACAACTATCCCTGCTTTAGTTCGACCAAAACGAACAACAACAAGGCTTTCACGGGTATGGTTTTGATTTAAATTGGGTATATTAAAAAAACTTTTAAGTCGTATAAAAGGCATCAGTTCCCCACGCAAACTGATGTAATTCTTCTGTTGCTCATGCCATTCGCCCCGATTGAGCTCGACACATTCTTCTACCATATTCAGTGGTATCACATAGTTTTCGTTGGCAGCACCGACCATAAAACCATCAATAATGGCAAGAGTTAATGGTAATGTGATCGTCACTTTTGTACCTTTACCCAGCTCGCTATCGAGTTCAACTGAGCCGCGTAACGCTTCAATATTGCGTTTAACTACGTCCATACCAACACCTCTTCCTGACAGATTACTTGCTTTATCTTTAGTACTGAGGCCTGGTTCAAAGGCTAATTTCAAAATTTCAGAATGGCTAAGAATCTGGTTTACATCAATTAACCCCAATGCTTCAGCCTTTCTTCGAATGCGCTCAGGGTCAAGTCCAGCACCATCGTCAGTGACTTCAATAACGATATGTCCAGAATCATGGTAGGCATTTAACATCAGATGTCCCTCAGCGGATTTACCGGCCTTGAGACGAGCCTCTGGAAGTTCAATACCGTGATCTAGGGCATTGCGAACAAGGTGGGTTAAAGGGTCATTAATCTTTTCAACAACGATTTTATCGAGTTCAGACTCTCCCCCTTGGATGGTCAACTCAATTTGTTTACCTAGTTCATTGCTGACATCGCGTACCACTCGCCGGAAACGTGAAAAGGTTTCACCTATCTGCACCATACGTAGTTGTAAGGCATTTTCTCTAATTTCTTGGACCAGATGTTCTACCGATCCTACTAGGTCATTAGCATCGAGAAATTGGTAACGGTCGACCATCACCTTCATCGCAGCACTTGCCGTCACCAGCTCACCAACCAAATTAATTAACTGGCCAAGACGATTAGAATCGACGCGAATAGTTTGCGCCTGCTCTCGAGCTTGAATTTGTTTTTTAAGGGCTTGCTCAACCACAGGTTTATCGACAAGTAAGTTTGCAATTAGCACTTCGCCCAGTTTTTTAGTCGTGCAGTCTTCACTCTTACCAGACTGTAAATCGAGTGATTTAGAGAGTTCTCTTTCAGTGATGGCGCCGATCGATAGCAGAATTTCACCTAGTCGCTGATTTTCAGACGGATTCAGCTGTTCAATCAGAGCTTGAAATGATTCGGAGATTTTTTGTGAAGGTAGAATCTGTATATCGCAATCATCTTGGGCAAATTCAAATACCGACTCAATTTGTTCTTTTGTACAATCTCCAGCAAAAATAATACGATAGCGTAAAAAGCAACTTTCGAAGTCACATTCTTCGAATGGCGGCAACTTGTGGCTTAAACAAATAACTTCAAGCACTTGACCTAATTGATGCAAATAACGAATAAAGCTTAATGGATCTAATCCATTACGTAGTGCATCGGCTTTAAAATCCAGTGATATAAGCCAATGGCCCGTATCAAGATAATGTCCTTCTATCCGTTCAGGGGTAATCGCCTCTGCGGCGAGAGTCTGAGGGTAACAAGGTTCAAGGTTTTCATGTTGCGCTAATTCGGCCAAAATTGACTGACTTTGAATGCAGAGTGTATTCAACTCTGCCTCATCCTCCTCTACCGCAGCATTGACCAACGCCCATGTATGATCTTTACACTTAAGGAGTAGTGCTATAAGCGCACTATCTATTTTCAATTCATTTTTGCGCAGCCTATCAATTGACGTTTCAATGGGATGAGTAAAATCAACGATGGCACGATAATTAAAAATACCCGCTGCACCTTTTATCGTGTGCATTGCTCTAAAAAGTTGATTTATTAATTCTGTACTTTCTGCGTCGACCTCTAATGACAATAATGCATCTTCCATTTCTGTCAGTAGTTCTTCCGCTTCGGTCATAAATAACTTTTGAACGTCATTGGCGGTCATAGGCGAGTCTCCGAGGATATCACTATGGTATCGTCAAATGTGCCAGACAAACCCGAAAGTGCGAGGGCATCTATTACCGCTTTGCTGTGGTGACAAAATTCTACTCGATGTGCCTCATTCAATACTTTAAGCGCCAGAAGCCACTGAAGCCCTGCGGTATCGATCTCTGTCACTTGAGAAAGATCAACACTGATGTCTACACCCGGTTGCAAATGACCGACTAGTGCATCACGAAATTCCATAACACTATAGATAGTTAACTCTTCGGTTAAGTTAACCTTAATAGATTGATCTTTTAGCGCGATATTGATTGGCATACACAAATCCTTTTACGGTAAACAAAGTTTAGCTACCGCATCAAGCATTTGGGGTGGTTGAAAAGGCTTGACTACCCATGCCTTAGCTCCCGCCATGCGACCTTCTTCCATTTTATCCCGACCCGCCTCGGTGGTGAGCATAATGACTGGAGTAAATTTATAACGCGGATGTTTTTTAACTTCTTTTAAAAAGCTAATGCCATCCATATTTGGCATATTAACGTCACTGATAATAAGATTAATTTTATCGCCATTGAGTTTACTCAGTGCATCTTTACCATCACAGGCATCAATGACCTCATAACCTGCGCCCCTAAGCGCAATACTGACGACATGTCGGATAGAGGCAGAGTCATCAACTACGAGTATTCTTTTCATCTCAGTGGCCATCCTTGTTTTATAAACGTGAACTAAAAGAAGTTAATAGAGCTTTTCTCTGCATGTTGATAATGGTTATCTTTTTTTGAACTATGGTGAATATGCTGTTCGGTCGCCACATACCTTTGCTTCATCATGGCAAGCAAGGAATCCACATCACCTTCAGGAATAGGTAAACCGGCTTCCCTCGCTTGCTGTTGAACACGGATTAGCTCTGTAAGCTCATCAATACTGGCAACAAGCTGTCTTAACATTTGGTCGCAGCGATCTTGAAATTGAAAATCCACTAATATTTGCTCAATTTCTCTTTTAACTTGCCGACCAAGCTCTAATGCTTGAATACCCTCATCTTTCATTTGCAAAGTACGATTTTCGAGGTGGTCAATTACACGGATGAGAATGGACTCGCCACCTTCTAGCGCTTGGCTTTCCTGTAAAGTAGCTGCATCGGTCAGCTGGTATAGCTCGGCCATACGTTGATTTAATTCAGTAATTTGCTGAGTAATCCGTTCACCTGTCTGCCCTGATTGAGCTGACAAGGTTCTGACTTCATCAGCCACTACAGCAAAGCCGCGCCCCGATTCTCCGGCTCTAGCGGCTTCAATTGCCGCATTTAAGGCTAATAAATTGGTTTGTTGGGCAATTTTTCTAACTTCAGCTGCGAGTCCATCAAGTGCTTTGGTATCGTTAACTAATGCGGTTAACTGTTCTAAATGGTGCAGTTTGGCACTATTCATCAGGTTTAAGTCATTAAATAATGCTTTTAGCAGAGCTTTGTCGTCTTCTATACTTGGGGAGTGGAGTTGATCTGCGATCCCAGTTGAATTACTAGTGACTTTTTCGATTTCGCTGATAATTGAACTAAATCGCTCCGTCATATTGGCTACGCTTTGGTTCATTTGTTGGTCGACAGAGACGATATGTCCCTGCCAAACGGGTACTAAGCGGGAAATAATCGCCTCAAGTTTGGCGACTTGTTGGTCAACATGATGTCGTTTCTCTTTTTCATAGGCGAGTTGGCGAGATTGATAAAGATGAGTCGATTTGTGAATTTGTGCCCGAAGCACCCAAGCAAATCCAAAGTATGAGAGTAAAGATAAGCCTGCAAGCCACCAATGGGAGAGCCAAACGAGCCCGCAGAAGACTATAGCTCCAACAATAAAGGTCAAGGTGGTGGTAGAAAAAAGATTGCGCTCCATGCTTGTCATTTTTACTGTCTCTTTTATTTCTATTATGTTGTTACGGAAGAAACTTTTCCCTACAAATAAACGTAGTCGCTTTTTTCGTATTACGCCAAAACTCTGAGTACTTCTTGAACAAGATCACACAAAAGGCTGATTTAATTAAATAAGCCTCTAATTATCTCAATAAATTTAACATTGGGGATAAAATGACGTTCGGATTAAGAACATCGTAAGTAGTTGATGGCTATCGGTCTGCTAAGTGGTATTATTTTTTAAACAGTTTTTAAGCTCAAACAAACCACAGCATCGAGACTATAAAATTTTCTATGAATGCGCCATTTTTCAAAAACACAGTTCAACTCTCTAAAATTCATTGATTTTATAGCCGAATGCTAGATAAAGATCTTAAGGAAAATGAGTCATGGGCGTAAATTTTTCTGCATAAATAACCCTTTCTTGCAAGTAAGCCGTTTATAGGTACCGTAGAATGGTTGTTCCATTATCCTAGCAACCTATTTTTGAGTCTTAAGGAGAAATGTATGAAATTAACTCAATTGCGTCATCTTGCGGTAGTACCACTGGCCTTTACGTTACTTTCTTTTAATGCCAGTGCTGTCAGTCCGCCTCATCCAACAGGACTTAATGCCCCAATGATTAATGTTTCTCGTATGAACACCAATAATTATGCTCCAGGGGAAGCCGTTAAAATGTTCCCAGCCCCCAAGAAAGGCATGGTTCAACATATTTTGACATTACCTAAGCTTGAGAATGAAGCAGACTACATGGTCGAGATCCAAATAGGCCAAACTCAACTTGTTGATTGCAATAAACATGGACTCAATGGCCAGCTTAAAGAGCTCACCGTTGAAGGTTGGGGTTATAACTACTATCAGGTCGATGAAATATCAGAAGGCCCAAGCACTATGATGGCCTGTTTTGAATTAGCCAAAAAAGAAGCATTTCTAAGGATCCCAAGTGAATTAACACTGCGTTATGACAGTCGTCTACCAAAGGTGTTTTATCTACCCGAGGGTGCAGAACTGCGCTTTAGAACGTGGAAGGCTGATTCAGCGTATCAATATTCAAAGTAATCATGTGAAAAAATCAAAAAGAAGGGATATCTATTGCAGATATCCCTTTTCATTTTGAGTCTTAACATTGAGTCGTGCTAATTGACGTTTTCTAACACAACCCAGACCGCTTTACCTAAGGTTGCGAGCATCACAGCGCAAAATATGGCGATGACCGCAGTATAGGAAAGCCAACGAAGATAGCGTTGACCTTTATCCATGGTATTGTGTTATGTCAATTAACCGATCTGTGTGAGCCCGCCCATGTATGGACGCAGCGCCTCAGGGATAGTCACGCTACCATCAGCATTTTGATAGTTTTCCAAAATCGCAACTAAGGTACGACCTACCGCAAGACCAGAGCCATTTAAGGTATGTAATAATGCGGGTTTGTTATCAGCCTTAACACGGTAACGCGCTTGCATACGGCGCGCTTGGAAATCCTTCATATTTGAGCATGAAGAGATCTCACGGTAAGTGTTTTGTCCAGGTAACCACACTTCAATATCGTAGGTCTTGCTTGAGCCAAAGCCCATATCACCGGTACAAAGCACCACAGTACGATATGGTAAGCCTAAGCGTTGTAAAACCGTTTCCGCATGGCCAGTCAACACTTCGAGTGCAGCCATTGAATCTTCTGGCTTAACTAGCTGTACTAATTCCACTTTATCAAACTGATGTTGACGAATTAAGCCACGGGTATCTTTACCGTAAGACCCTGCTTCACTACGGAAACACGCGGTATGTGCGGTTAATTTAATGGGTAACTCATCTTCATCAACGATGGTATCACGCACTAAGTTGGTTAATGGCACTTCTGCGGTTGGAATAAGGCTTAAGCCTTGGCCTTCTTCGGTCGCAGGTTTTGTGTGAAATAAATCCTCACCAAACTTAGGTAATTGGCCTGTACCCAATAAGCTTGCTTCGTTAACCAGTAATGGCACGTAGGCTTCGGTATAACCATGCTCAGTGGTGTGTAGATCTAGCATGAACTGCCCTAATGCACGATTTAAACGGGCAATTTGGCCTTTCATCACGATAAAGCGTGAGCCAGTGATTTTCACTGCGCTCTTAAAATCTAAACCGTTTAGGCCTTCACCTAAATCGATATGATCTTTAACAGGGAAATCGAAGCTGCGTGGCGTGCCCCAACGACGGATTTCGACGTTTTCAGTCTCGTCAGCACCGATAGGCGCAGACTCGTCTGGCAGGTTTGGCATCGACATAGCAATCGCGTTCACTTCTTCAAGTACCGCGGCCAGCTCTACTTTCTTCGCATCTAATTGCGCACCTAAATCGCCTACCTGCGCCATGATGGCATCCACATCTTCGCCGCGGGATTTAGCTTGTCCGATGGACTTGGAAATAGCATTACGCGAGGCTTGCAGCTCTTCCGTTGCCACTTGCAGTGACTTACGTTTTTCTTCTAATTGGGTGAGATGAGCGACATCTAAAATAAAACCACGGGTAGCTAATCGCTCAGCGGTCACTGCTAATTCGTTGCGCAAAAATTTAGGATCTAACATGTGATATATTCTTAATAGTTAAATGCGAGAAAAAACCAGTTGTTGACCTAAGTAAACCATAAACAAACATAGACTTAGGTTCAACACCACATTCAAAGCTGCCTTCAACCAATCTCCTTCTTGCATCAGCAATAAAGTTTCGTTTGAGAAGGTTGAAAACGTTGTCAAAGCACCTAACAGGCCAACACCAATTAGTGCTTTGAGTTCTGGGCTGATATGACTCAATTGTCCCAGTGCGTAAATGACGCCCATTAAAAATGAACCAAGGACATTGACCAACAGTGTACCAAAAGGAAAACTGCTGCCAAATACTTGGATCATGAATATTGAAATAAGATAGCGAAAAACCGCACCAATGGAACCACCTAAGGCCACAAGTATGAGATTATTCATACCTTTTTCTCCCACTGGCTTGATCTAATTGCGCTAATTGCGCCAATTTGTCCTTAATCCGCTTCTCAAATCCGCGTTCAGTCGGGAAATAAAATTGCGATGCTTGTAAGGATTCGGGGAAATAATTCTCACCGCTGGCATAGGCATTGGGTTCATCGTGGGCATAACGATACTCGGCGCCAAAACCCATTTCCGCCATGAGTTTTGTGGGTGCATTACGTAAATGATAAGGCACGGCCTCTTGGCCCGTTTCGCGCGCCAGCGCCCTCGCCGCTTTAAAGGCTGTATACACGGCATTACTTTTAGGCGCACTGGCTAAATACACAATCGCTTGGGCAATCGCTCGCTCTCCTTCGGCAGGACCTACGCGGTGAAAACAATCCCAGGCATTGAGCGCAATGGTCATGGCCGCAGGATCTGCGTTGCCCACATCTTCTGAGGCTATGGCTAATAAACGTCTGGCAACATACAGCGGATCGCCGCCGCCTTCTAAAATGCGGCAAAACCAATAGAGCGCGGCATCCGGCGCCGAGCCGCGAATCGATTTATGTACCGCTGAAATCAAATCGTAAAACTGATCACCATTTTTATCGAACCCTGCCACTTGATGGCCTGCGACTTGTACTAGCATCTCGATGGTAAAACTGCCGCCATCAACCACCATATCGCTCATCAACTCAAGCAGGTTCAGTGCCTTACGCGCATCGCCATCACATAACTGCGCCAACTTATTGAGCACATCATTTGGCATAATTAACTGTCGTTGCCCCAAGCCGCGTTCGGTGTCCGTTAAGGCTTGGGTGATGATATGCACTAACTCGTCTTGGCTTAAGCGCTTGATAAGATAGACGCGTGCCCGCGACAGTAAGGCATTATTGATTTCAAATGAAGGATTTTCCGTGGTCGCCCCAATAAAAATCACAGTGCCATCTTCAATAAAGGGCAAAAAGGCGTCCTGTTGACTCTTATTAAAGCGATGCACTTCATCAACAAATAACAAGGTACGTTGGCCACGGGATTGAGCAATCGCTTGCGCTTGCTCAATGGCGGCGCGAATATCTTTTACACCCGACGTGACCGCCGAAATACGTTCGACATGGGCATTGGAGTAATGGGCGATAAGTTCGGCAAGGGTCGTTTTACCTGTGCCCGGCGGTCCCCATAACATCATCGAATGGGCACGGCCCGCTTCTAATGCTTGGCGTAGTGGTTGACCTTCACCCAACAAATGGGCTTGACCTATGTACTCAGCTATCGTCCTTGGGCGCATACGCGCGGCCAAAGGACGAAAATCGGGCGCAAAATTAAACGATAAACTACTCACTCGCTAACCTATTGGGGTTTAACACGTTGGTCATCAACATCAACGTTATCAGGCAACACAAACTTAAACAGCGCTTTATCCGCAGAACTAATAGTGTGTTGGTTGCTTAAGTCAAACTGGCTCAGATTGCCTTTATCATCGAGTACATTAAATTTATTCAGTGTGCCTTTGTTAAAACACACATTAACCGCAGAAATACCAGCGTCCATCGACTTAGGTTTGATTTCATAACAGTCTTGCTTCTTGGTCACGCTATATTGCGACCAAGTGGCATCATCGCGGTGAACTAATAAAGCGATAGGCGATGCATTAATAGCTTCAGCAAAATCCATAATCACAACTTCCTCGGCAAAGGGGTTGTAGATCCATAAGTCTTTACCGTCGGCGACAATTTTAGACTCATCGGGCGCCGTTAAATGCCAATAAAACTGATTAGGGTGAGCAAGTGCAAATACGCCAGCACCGCTTTGGATAACTTTTTTATTCACATCAGTAACGGTTTGCTTAAAATCCGCCTTAAGGGACTCCGTGCCGTTTAAGGTTTCGCGTAATTGCTTAGCATCATCGGCCAACACTGCATTGCTGTATAACAATGGTGATAACAACACAGCACACAACAGTTTTTTCATAGGTATCCTTTGGACTAAAAGTTCAACTCGCCGCATTATGGCAAGTTCAAACTGATATCTAGCTTAACATTAATAGTGTTTTGGGGCCGGAGGTGCTAACACTTCGCGGTTACCGTTATGGCCCTGCGCCGAAACCACACCCTGCATTTCCATTTGTTCGATAATACGTGCTGCACGGTTATAACCAATCTTAAATTTACGCTGCACGCTCGAAATCGAACCTCGGCGAGTTTCGGTCACGAAGGCAACGGCTTCATCATAAAGCGGATCGTATTCTTCATCGGATTCGGCGGTTTCACCCGGCAATAGCACTTGTTCACCCTCACTGACGCCATTGAGGATCTCATCAATGTATTGTGGCTTACCACGGGCGCACCAATCGGCTACCACACGGTGAACTTCATGGTCATCGATAAAGGCACCATGGACACGATTTGGCACTGCGGTTCCGGGCGGTAAGTACAACATGTCACCCATACCGAGTAAGGTTTCGGCACCTTGCTGATCTAAAATGGTACGGGAGTCGATACGGGAAGACACTTGGAACGCCATCCGCGTCGGAATGTTAGCCTTGATTAAGCCGGTGATCACATCCACCGACGGACGCTGGGTCGCGAGGATTAAATGGATACCCGCAGCACGGGCTTTTTGGGCGATACGGGCGATCAGTTCTTCCACTTTCTTACCGACAATCATCATCATGTCGGCAAATTCATCGACAACCACCACAATCGAAGGCAGTTTATCTAAGGCTGGTGCCTCTGGCTCCATGCTGTCAGACGATTTCCACATAGGATCATAAATCACTTCACCATTGGCTTTAGCTTCAGCGATTTTCGCGTTATATCCCTTGATGTTACGAACGCCCATCATAGACATTAGCTTGTAGCGGCGCTCCATCTCACCCACACACCAACGCAGCGCATTGGCCGCTTCTTTCATGTCGGTAACGACTTCACAGAGTAAATGCGGGATCCCCTCATAAACCGAGAGCTCAAGCATTTTCGGGTCAATCATGATAAAGCGAACATCTTCAGGACCAGACTTATACAGCAAGCTGGTGATCATCACGTTCACCCCGACTGATTTACCCGAGCCTGTCGTACCAGCAACCAATAAGTGCGGCATTTTACCTAAGTCAACCACCACAGGCTCACCGGAGATATCTTGGCCAAGCACCATAGTTAAATTCGATTTGCTCTGAGTAAAGGCTTCACAGTCGAGTACATCACGCATATACACTGTTTCGCGAAACTTGTTTGGCAGTTCGAGGCCAACGTAAGATTTCCCTGGGATCACTTCAACGACTCGGACACGCTCTGCCAGCAGTGAACGGGCTAAGTCATTTGCAAGGTTTGAAATCTTAGAGGCTTTAATACCTGGCGCAAGTTCAAGCTCAAAACGAGTGATCACCGGACCTGGATAGACCCCCACAACAGTGGCAACAATATTAAAGTCGGCAAGCTTAGCTTCAACCAAACGTGCCACATGTTCTAACTCTTCGGGACTAATCGGGTTCTTCTTGCGATCAGGCACATCGAGCAAACTGATGCTCGGCAGCGGATCCATTGGCTTAGTCGGCACAGGTTTATTTTCATGACCAGATAAAACGACAATGCCATCGACAATCTTAGCCTTAGGAGCCTGCTTTTGACGCTGCGCTTGAGTTACTGCACCCGTAGATGCTTTGGTATCAAAATCGATCACATCGTCATCATTGAACGTTAAGATGTCATCATCTTCATCAATGATAGCTTCGCGATGCAATACTGGTTCATCCTCATCGTCGTCGAAAACCTGAGCATTGAAACCGTTATCGGTTTCATCTTCGTCCAAATCAGCATCTTGCGCTTTAGCTACCCAAGGTGGCGCTTCAAAATGACCGTATTCAGCGACCGCGCTAACAGGATCAAGTTGCGGCTCAACGCGTTGCTGGCCTTTAGGTTCAGCTTTTGCTTTATTGTTGTTTAAACTTAAAATTTTAACCAAAGAAGATAACTTACCTTTACCACTACTGGCTTCAGTGATGAATTCTTCACGGGGCTCTTCTGGTAACGCCCGTGTATGGATCACGCGGCTTTGTGTTGTATCTGGTTGACGTATTTTTGCTTTATCAAGCACATGTTGCGAATCACGACGCTCGCGGAATTTATCCACAACAGACATAAAACCGCGAGTATCTTCCGTTTCTCGCTCACGCTTTAACGACTGAGGTAAACGTTTGAGTTGTTTGTAGCACCAGATTGAGACAAAGCCGACCTTTTCAACCACAGTCAGCCAACTGATCCCTGTTAATAGCGTAAAACCCGAGCCTAAACAGCACAATAGCAATAAGGTTGTGCCTAACTTATTAAAATATGGCAGCATCGCTTGACCAATGACATCACCAGCTACACCGCCTGCGGAAAACTCATAGATATTATTGGCGTTCATGCTGGCTAATGCCGAAAAACCAAGAATAAGTAGCAGAAAACCAATGATCCGCAATGCGACCGAAAAGTAGTCGATTTCCAACAAATCATGGGCGCGCTTAAAAAGCAGCCAACCAGTAGAGGCGACAATAATTGGCATGATATAGGCTGTCACGCCAAAAAAATACAGCAGGATATCGGCGATCCAAGCACCAACAGCCCCTGTCCAGTTATTGATATCACCTTGAAAATGAGACTGACTCCAACCCGGATCTGAGGGACTGAAACTGGCTAAAGCGAGCAAAATATAAGTGGCTACAACACAGCAAATGATGAGTCCGCCTTCGAGCAGACGCTGCAAGCCTGAGAGCGTGCGTACACTATTTCCTTGAGACAAACGACTTAATCCATAAAATTGAAACAGGTGGGCTAACGATACCAGAATCCCATTAAATGTGGAGCATCTTAGGCGGTTTTTCTCCTAAGAATTACTGCTATAAGATAAAAAAACGCTCTTGGCTCATAAAAGCTAGGACTTTGACCATTAACTGATTATTCCGCAATCAATTTAGGCTACATAGTTGAAGACAAATGCCAGATAAAAATATGCCCCTAAGCTGGCTAACTTAAGGGCAAAAGCAAGATTATAAGTGTGGTTTTAAAAGGCTTACACTGGAATAAATAAGGGGCCTAGGCCCCTTATTGTAACCGTTTCAGGGTATTAAATATCGCAGAGCAGCTGGTTTATCGCAACACGACTAGTATGTTTAACTTCTTCCATCACCACGTAGGTACGGGTATCAGAAACAGAAGGTAATTTCAGTAAAGTTTCGCCCAATAAGCGGCGATAAGCCGACATATCAGAAACACGTGTTTTTAATAAGTAGTCAAAGTCACCAGAAACGAGATGACATTCTTGAATATCATCCAACAGTTGCACAGCGCGATTAAACTTATCAAATACTTCGGGAGTATCACGGCTTAATGTGATTTCCACGAATACCAGTAGGGATGCACCCAAGAAATGAGGATTCACCAAAGCAGTATAGCCATTGATATATCCTTGCTTTTCGAGTCGTTTCACTCTTTCTAAACACGGAGTAGGACTTAATCCCACTCTTTTAGATAGTTCCACATTTGAAATGCGTCCATCAATTTGTAATTCATTAAGAATGTTGCGATCGATGCGATCCAAGTCTTTTACAGGACTCTTTTTATTATATGCCATTTATTTAACCTTGCTTTATCACTAAAACAACATTTTATTCTACGTATGTCTAAAGTTCAGCAGCATAAACTGCGTCGCCGATACTATACTAGATATCCCTGAATTAATCACGTTCAGGTCACGATAAAATAACAATTATGCCCATTAAAAGTGGGTTTTTCAGGCAATTGAGGCTCAAAAATGATTATTGGTGTACCAAAGGAAATTAAAAACCACGAGTATCGTGTCGGTATGGTTCCTTCAAGCGTTCGCGAATTGACAATCAAAGGTCATGAAGTGTTTGTAGAAACGAATGCCGGCACGGGAATTGGTTTTACTGATCAGGATTATATTGATGCAGGCGCAAAAATATTAGCAACTGCTGCTAAAGTCTTTACTAAAGCAGAGATGATTGTAAAGGTAAAAGAGCCTCAAGCAGTTGAACGCGCCATGCTGCGTCATGACCAGATTTTATTCACTTATCTGCATTTAGCACCGGATTTACCACAAACTGAAGATTTAATTAAAAGTGGTGCCGTATGTATCGCTTACGAAACTGTGACCGATGACCGTGGAGGCTTACCGCTGTTAGCCCCGATGTCAGAAGTGGCTGGCCGCATGTCTATCCAAGCGGGTGCGATGGCGCTGGAAAAATCTTCTGGTGGTCGTGGTATGTTATTAGGTGGTGTACCCGGTGTTGAGCCAGCTAAAGTTGTGATCATTGGCGGCGGCATGGTCGGTACTAATGCAGCGCAAATGGCTGTCGGTATGGGCGCGGATGTAGTTGTGCTTGATCGTAGCATCGATGCACTACGTCGCTTAAACATGCAATTTGGTTCTGCAGTTAAAGCGGTTTACTCGACTGCCGATGCGATTGAGCGCCATGTATTAGAAGCTGACTTAGTCATTGGTGGCGTATTAATTCCTGGTGCTGCGGCACCTAAACTGGTGACACGTAGCATGATTTCTCGTATGAAACCAGGCAGTGCTATCGTAGACGTTGCTATCGACCAAGGCGGTTGCGTGGAAACCTCCCATGCAACGACTCACCAAGATCCAACTTATATCGTTGATGATGTTGTGCACTACTGTGTAGCGAACATGCCAGGCGCAGTAGCCCGTACATCAACCTTCGCTCTCAATAACGCAACTCTGCCTTATATCCTTAAGTTAGCTAACTTAGGTTATAAAGCCGCCCTGTTACAAGACAAGCACTTACTAAACGGTTTGAACGTAATGCACGGCAAACTGGTTTGTAAAGAAGTGGCTCAAGCATTAAATCTTGAGTACACAGCGCCAGCAAGTTTATTAGCCTAATCATATGAGAGCCTAGGTTCACACGGACCTACTCTGCTTTGTTCGGCCTCACTCTGTTGAGGCCGATTTTTTATGCAGATCACAATTATCTTCACTCACGCCGGTTTTAAGCCAGAGCCTTAGTAAACTCAGGCTGACAATTTGCCTTAGGATTCGATTAGCATAATCTAAAAGAATCACCAAACATCGCTTTACCCCTACAGGTAAATTCCCTACAATCCATGCAATTTGCTAAAAGCACGGAGAGAAAAATGAGCCAAGTCAGACATAGTAACCTATTGATTTTAGGTTCAGGTCCCGCAGGATACACAGCCGCAGTTTATGCTGCGCGCGCAAACTTAAAGCCTGTGATGATCACAGGTATGCAGCAAGGTGGTCAGTTAACGACCACAACTGAAGTTGAAAACTGGCCAGGTGATGCAGAAGACTTAACGGGTCCAGCATTAATGGAACGTATGCAAAAGCATGCGGAAAAATTTGATACTGAAATTCTGTTCGATCATATTAATGAAGTGACGCTAACTGAACGTCCTTTCCGTTTAAAAGGCGATAACGGCGAATATACCTGTGATGCGCTAATCATCGCCACTGGCGCCTCTGCCCGTTACCTAGGACTTGAGTCTGAAGAAGCGTTCAAAGGACGCGGCGTATCGGCCTGTGCAACCTGTGATGGTTTCTTCTATCGTAATCAAAAAGTTGCAGTGATTGGTGGTGGTAACACAGCCGTAGAAGAAGCACTATACCTAAGCAATATCGCCGCCGAAGTGCACTTAATTCACCGTCGCGACACCTTCCGCTCAGAAAAAATTCTTATCGACCGTTTAATGGATAAAGTCGCCAACGGCAACATTATCCTGCATCTCGACCAAACCATGGAAGAAGTGGTTGGTGATGCAATGGGTGTAACAGGTCTAAAAATGAAGAGCACCAAAGACGGTTCTATCACTGATCTAGCCGTTGCCGGTGTGTTCGTGGCCATTGGTCACAGCCCAAACACAGGGATTTTCGAAGGCCAATTAGAGATGAACAACGGCTATTTGAAGGTGCAGAGTGGTCTCCATGGTAACGCCACGCAAACCAGTATAGAAGGCGTGTTTGCCGCAGGTGATGTGATGGACCAACATTACCGTCAAGCGATTACCTCTGCGGGTACAGGTTGTATGGCAGCATTAGATGCCGAGCGTTACTTAGACGCGAAGAAATAATCTACTGTAAGTCTTATCTAGACTCAAATAATAGCAGGCACAGGTTAACTACCTTAGCCTGCAATTTTTTATCTGCATGTTGTGGCTAAAAACAGCAACAAAAAAAGGGACCAAATGGTCCCCTCTTAAGTGCGACAAACTAATTGCTTAGTTTAACGCTTCTTTTGCTTTTTCAACTAAAGTTGCGAATACAACTTTGTCAAATACAGCGATGTCAGCCAAAATCTTACGATCGATTTCGATAGACGCCTTTTTCAGACCGTTGATGAAACGGCTGTAAGACAGACCATTTTGACGAGCTGCAGCATTAATACGTGCAATCCACAGTTGGCGGAATTGACGTTTTTTCTGACGACGGTCACGGTAAGCATATTGACCAGCTTTAGTTACTGCTTGAACAGCAACGCGGTAAGTACGGCTACGAGCGCCATAATAACCTTTAGCTAATTTTAAAACTTTCTTGTGACGAGCACGTGCGGTTACACCACGCTTAACTCTTGGCATTTTCTAATCTCCTAAATTAAGCGTATGGTAATTGACGCGCGATTGCTGGAACGTCAACTTTGGCAACTAAACACTTGTTACGTAAGTGACGCTTACGCTTAGTGCTCTTTTTGGTCAGAATGTGACGTAAATGGGCTTGCTTGCGCTTGAAACCATTAGCGGTTTTCTTAAAACGCTTCGCTACACCTCTGTCGGTTTTCATTTTAGGCATTACTAAAACTCCGCATTGGGATGTTAAATAAAAAGCAAGGCGAGCGAAGGCATATAGCCTTCACTACTTTATAGGTTGCCCTACTTATTTCTTTTTAGGCGCTAGCACCATGATGGCTTGTCGGCCTTCCATTTTCGGGAAGGATTCAACAACCGCATACTCATCCAAATCAGTCTTAATACGGTTCAAAAGATCCATACCAAGATTTTGGTGGGCCATTTCGCGACCTCGGAAACGCAGCGTAATTTTCGCTTTGTCCCCGTCTTCCAGAAAACGTATCAGGTTGCGTAGTTTTACCTGATAGTCGTTTTCGTCAGTTCCAGGACGGAATTTAATTTCCTTAACCTGAACCTGCTTTTGCTTCTTCTTTTGTTCCTTGGCTGACTTAGCCTTATCAAACAGGAACTTACCGTAGTCCATAATGCGACATACTGGAGGTTCAGCATTTGGACTAATTTCAACTAGGTCTACACCTGCTTCATCTGCCAAATTCTGAGCATCTCTGATGCTCACCACACCAATAGCTTCACCATCAATGCCGGTTAAGCGTACTTCTGGTACACCTGTGATTTCTTCATTGATTCTATTAGGGGCCAGCTGACGCCCTGCTGTTTTCTTGATCTTTATGACCTATTCCTCCAACAATTTGAGACTACGGAGCGAAATCTGTTGATGGATTTTAGCGGCGAAATCTTCAATTCGCATCTTACCTAAATCAACGCCATCACGAGTACGCACCGCGACTTCCTTATTTTCCATCTCTTGATCGCCAACGACCAATAAATAAGGGACACGCCTTAAGGTGTGTTCGCGTATTTTAAAGCCTATTTTCTCATTCCTCAAGTCAAATGAGGCACGAATACCTTGTTCTTTGAAGAATTTGACCACTTCTTCAACATAATCAGCCTGTTTGTCGGTGATATTCATCACGACAACTTGCATTGGCGCTAACCATGTTGGGAACCGACCAGCATATTCTTCAATTAGAATACCTAAGAAACGCTCCAACGAACCTAAAATTGCACGATGGATCATCACAGGCGTTTGACGGCTATTATCTTCCGCCACATAAGTTGCACCTAAACGGCTTGGTAATGCGTAGTCAAGTTGCACTGTTCCGCACTGCCATGCACGGTCTAAACAGTCGTGCAGTGTGAACTCAATCTTAGGACCGTAGAAGGCACCTTCACCCGGTAAAATAGTGAATTCAATATTATTAGCACGTAAGGCTTGTTTCAACGCTTCTTCAGCTCTATCCCACATCGCATCGTCACCGATACGTTTTTCTGGGCGAGTTGATAGTTTTACCACGATGTTTTCAAAACCGAAGGTAGAGTAAGTATCGTATACCATTTGGATACAAGAGCTGACTTCCGCTTGAACTTGCTCTTCAGTACAGAAAATATGGGCGTCGTCTTGAGTAAAACCACGTACGCGCATCAGGCCGTGCAGTGAACCAGAAGGCTCATTACGGTGACAGCAACCAAATTCCGCCATACGCAATGGCAAGTCACGGTAAGATTTCAAACCTTGGTTGAAAATCTGTACGTGGCCAGGGCAGTTCATTGGCTTAACCGCATATTCACGGTTTTCACTGCTGGTGGTGAACATGGCTTCTGAGTACTTATCCCAATGACCAGAACGCTCCCACAGTACGCGGTCCATCATGAGTGGACCTTTCACTTCTTGGTAAGTGTATTGATTTAACTTGCGACGAATGAATCTTTCTAACTCAAGGAAGATACTCCAACCGTCGTTATGCCAGAACACCATGCCGGGTGCTTCTTCTTGCATATGGTATAGATCGAGCTGCTTACCAATCTTGCGGTGGTCACGTTTAGCCGCTTCTTCGAGACGAGTTAAATAGGTACTCAGGGCTTTTTTGTCAGCCCACGCAGTACCGTAAATACGTTGCAGCATCTTGTTTTCAGAGTTACCGCGCCAGTAGGCGCCGGCAATGCTCATCAATTTAAAATGCTGGCAAAAACGCATGTTTGGCACGTGAGGACCACGGCACATGTCGGTGTATTCTTCGTGATGATACAGAGCAGGTGTCGCATCTTTGCTGATGTTTTCATCCAGAATCGCAATCTTATATTCTTCACCGCGGGCGGCGAAGGTATCACGGGCTTCTTGCCAGCTTACAACGCGTTTCACCACGTCATAGTTGGTTTTTGCCAGTTCAAGCATACGTTTTTCGAGGGCTTCGATATCTTCTTGAGTCAGCTTATGCTCAAGATCGATGTCGTAGTAGAAGCCGTTATCGATCACTGGACCGATCGCCATCTTGGTTTGTGGCCATAATTGCTTGATTGCATGGCCTAATAAATGCGCGCAAGAATGGCGAAGGATTTCAATACCTTCTTCGTCTTTAGCGGTAATAATAGAAAGTTCGGCATCGGTTTCGATAAGATCGCAGGCGTCTTTGAGTTCGCCATTCACGCGACCTGCGATACAGGCTTTCGCAAGACCAGGGCCAATATCAGCGGCAACATCGAGAGTCGATACGGGATGTGCAAACTCGCGTTTGCTACCATCAGGAAGTGTAATTACAGGCATGAAATATCCTTGTCCAGTGGTGACCCACACGTAGGGCCACATGGTGATTAAGTAAAAAGAGTAATGCTCGCGAGGTTAAGACAGTACAGGAGTCTTAGCCGCCTTGCGTAGCAGGCAGTTATTCTACGGGATCGTCTTTAATACACGCAAGTTAAATGGCCCGATTGCGGGGCTTAACGCCCAAATCGATGCATTTATTAAAACCAATCCGCGAAGTTTTCCGTTAATTCATCATATTGCAGTCAATCGTTCATGTGGCAGTCATTTAACGCCCCTACGCTATGCGCGTTAAATGACCGCGGGATTCTTTGTTATTTGCCATAACAAATGCCGTTGCCGTCACATCGCTGTAAATAATGAAGCAAAAGGAGTTGGTATGTTCACGAGTATCCTATTGACGGTTGCACTTAGCCAAGTCGCCCAGAATTCAATCTCTGTTAACCCCATACCAAAAACACAACCTGAGCCGATAGTGGTTCAAAGCCAAACAGTACAATTCGACACCAGTGGCTTACAGGCCGATATCCATGCCGAGCTTTTGCTACAGATCGAACGACTATCGCAGGCCATTAGTGACAATATAGAGGAAGGCATATTACCGACGGCGCCTGTCGAACTTATGACGGTAAAGGATTGAGTTAACTTATCTGGTGCACATGCTTGACGGTTCTTACGCTAGAAAATTTTAGTGAAAAAAGTACCAAGCGCTGAGCTGAATGGAAAAATCTAGTTAATGAGATTTTGATATCGACTTTATCTAAGCTGCCACGGCACATTCTTGTATACTCAAACAAAGCCAGTGTGAAGGCTTAGCGACAAATGTCATCCCTTCGTTAGCGAGGAGTTGCGCCATGAGGATCATGAATAAAGTGATTGCGTGCCCCCACTGCGGACACCATCAACATATTAGTATTGATGCCAGCAGCGGCGATCAGGATTATTACGATGACTGCCGAATTTGTTGTAATCCCATCCACCTGCGTTTACATGTGGATGATGCCCGCCGAACCATAGAGTTATATATTGACTCGGACGACGAGCAAATTTATTAGGCATGTTGATTAAGATTGGCCGCTAAAACGTTTAGCCAGCACACGCTCAACGGTGTCGACGATGGCTTGGGTTTGGCTGTCAATTTCGATATTTAACTCATCACCAACCTGACATTGGCCTAAATTGGTCAACTTAAGAGTTTCTGGGATCAAGTGCAGCATAAAAGTACTCTCGGTCACCTCGCCAACGGTAAGGCTGCAACCATTTACCCCAACAAAGCCTTTATAGAGAATATAATTCATCCATTTAGGCTCGACGCTTAAGGTCAGATCATAATGCTGCTCGGTGTGACTAATGTGACTGACTTTTGCCTTGGTATGAATGTGTCCAGATAGGATATGGCCGCCGATTTCGCTTCCAAAAGTCAGAGAGCGTTCAATGTTAACGCGCTGCCCAACGGATAAATTTGCCAAGTTAGTCAATCTTAAGGTCTCTTCCACTACATCGAAAAATACCCTATCATCAACGACCTGAGTCACCGTCAGACATACCCCGTTATTTGCCACACTTGCGCCAATTGCAAGTCCCTCATGCAAATCAGGTTTAAACGCTACCTCAAGGGTATTGAGGCCATCTTTCTTATGTATTGCAACCACCTCACAGGTGGCTTGAACTATACCAGTAAACATTTTTTGCTCGCTTATTCGTTAAAGGCTGTATTTATGAATCATTCAGGCTTTCAGGCCAAACGCTTAATTCAACTCGCACTTCCAGTGTTGATCGCCCAAGTGACACAAACCATGATGGGGTTTATCGACACGGTAATGGCGGGTCGCGTCAGTGCGGTCGATATGGCCGCAGTTGCCGTGGGAACCAGTCTTTGGTTGCCCGCAATTCTATTTGTACAAGGGCTACTGATGGCGTTTACGCCATTATTTGCCCATCACAATGGCGCAAACAATCAGAAAGCCATTCAACCGCTGGCGTTTCAAGGCGCCTACTTAGCCTTAATTGGTGGCCTTGGCGTAATGGCGTTTCTCGCATCCGCGCCACTCGTGCTCAGCCATATGAATTTAGAGCCCCAATTGTACAACTTAACCATAGGATATATCGACGGTATTTTATGGGGTGCCCCCGCATTTGTGCTCTACCAAGTATTACGCGGTTGCAGTGAGGGGATTTCATATACCTTACCGACTATGATCATCGGTTTTGTGGGACTCGCAGTAAATATTCCAGCAAACTATATCTTTATTTATGGTCACTTCGGCGTGCCTGCCATGGGCGGCGCTGGCTGCGGTGTCGCAACTGCATTGGTATTTTGGGCCATGTTGATCGCCATGACGATTTATATGCAGTTTCATAAGAAATTTGCCGCATTGGCGCCCTTTAGCCAATTCCATCGCCCCGATTTTACCACCATGAAAAAGATGACCAAGCTCGGCATGCCAATCGCGATGGCGTTATTTTTTGAAGTAAGTCTGTTTGCGATTATCGCCCTGCTGCTGGCGCCATTAGGCGCAACTGTGGTGGCAAGTCATCAGATAGCGTTGAACTTCTCCGCTATTGTATTTATGTTGCCACTGTCGATTGGTATTGCCGTCTCGATTCGTATTGGCTACTACCTTGGCCGCGATCGTGCAGATATTTCTGCCGTGGTGGCTAAAGTCGGATTGTGGTTGGCACTATCGTTGGCCTTATCGACGGCAATCTTAACGGTGATATTCCGCTTTCAAATCGCCGAGTTATATAACAGCGATCCTGAAGTGGTGGTACTTGCGGGCAGTTTGATGTTGATGGCCGCGCTATATCAACTATCTGACTCAGTCCAAGTGGTTGCCGCTGGTGCACTACGTGGATATAAGGATACCCGCAGTGCGTTTTATATTACGCTGTTTTCCTATTGGGGAATCGGCATGACCTTAGGTTATACCTTGGCGTATACCGACTTTATCGTACCCGCCATGGGCGCCCATGGCTTTTGGGCAGGATTGATTGCAGGTCTCACCTCGGCGGCGCTGCTGTTTTTCATCCGTCTACGTTATATTCAAAAGCATGGCGTACATTTAAGTCTGATTGAAGGCGACAGCGTGCACCATTGACATAGGACATAATTCACTGAATCAACGGCGAGCATTAGCTCGCCGTTTTGTTTAATTTCTTTTAATTTTGCAATCTTTGAAGCCTAACTTGCCGTTTTATCAGTAACTTTGCTGAAACACTGGGCAAGTTGCACAGCAATTCACCATTTGACAATAAAATTCGTTTTTTTGCTTGCCAGCCTTTCGCTATCCCCCTAATATAGCGCTCGTTCGAAAGCGAGATGCGTTTAGCGGTTTCGATATAAGTAATACGATGCACCCGTAGCTCAGTTGGTTAGAGCACTACCTTGACATGGTAGGGGTCGGTGGTTCGAGTCCACTCGGGTGTACCACTCTTTTCACAGAGTCTAAAAAGTGAAATTCAAACAGTGCACCCGTAGCTCAGTTGGTTAGAGCACTACCTTGACATGGTAGGGGTCGGTGGTTCGAGTCCACTCGGGTGTACCATTTCTTGCTTTAACTCCCTGTAAAATCTCAATTTAACCTGTCCATCCATCAAGATGCTTAATTTTTATTTGTGCCTAAGATAAAATATTCGTGCCTGTTCTAGGTTTTTCCAAAAATATTCAAACATACCCCACCCTTCGGCTCTGCCTGATTTTGCCTCTATTGCTTAATCCACATTTACCGCTGTTCCCCCTAAATTAGCCATTTTTCTAAATTTGTGCCCATTTCGTGCCAAACCTGTCGGCACAAGATGCTTTTGATGATTTTTTGTTGACCACCACCCTAGTTGGCACACAACTGCAACTTAAAAATTCAAATCTGCTTGAAACTATCAAAGTAATGACCAGCCAAGTGAGAAGATTTTATTTGACTAACGAGTTATCGAGGAAATCGCATTAATAATTGAATGATTAGCCATACAGCTTGTTAGCCCATGTATTATTTCTCAATAGTTGTAATCCACTTGCTCACCTTTGCTCAACATAAATGCCATTTTAATCAATGTTATTAGCACGTTTGTGGACATTTCCTTGCTAACGTTTTTGCTCTAATCTCAATTTTTTGGATTATTAAAAGTATGGCAACTAGCTTTTAGTTCTAAAGAAACGGGTGATAAAATCATCAGAGCTAACTGGCTGCTGCGACGACACTAATTTTCTGAGTACACTTCCGAGCTTCAGTTATAAATTCTGGTGTACGAATTGGGGAGGTTAGATCAGGGTTTCTTTGTTAACACACTTCACTTGAATAAGCAGGTTTACTCACTTAACGAGAAGTCTAAAAGTATCGAATCAACTAAGCGATAGCCATAACATTAGAACTGCTCTTTGCGGACGTACTTATGATTGAGGTTCTAGTATTGTATAAGACGTTGGACGTTTCTAGGCCAACATTGAACATCTTTAAAATATTGTATTTATGACCTCGCCACAATCTTGTCGGTATAACTTAAAGGAGCTGGGGACACAAAGCCCCTTTATTTGTGACCTTAATTTGGCATTCATTCAGCTACCATTGCCAACAGCTCTGATATTTGGATGAGGGGCGAACCCATGATTTTGTATCAAAGAACCAAGCGTCGCGATCTTAATATATTACTTACAAGCAACCATACGAGTTAAATCCTCTTCCCAAGGAGTTGGTGACCTAACCGTTGTCAATGAAGCTATATTGCTCACCTTATCGAGATGAGAGAGTTGCTCGCTCGATAAGTTTACTAACAGCGCGCTTAGGTTATCAGTCAGTTGGGCTAGCGAACGGGGTCCGATAATCGGCGTTGTGCCATGCGAACCAGCCCAAGCTATTGCGACTTGGCTAGGGCTTATATTGAGTTCATCAGCAATCGCTATAACAGTGTCCAGGATGTCTGAGCGCTGCTGGGAATTCTCAGCTTGGAAAACTCGTCCTCCAAACCCTTCTGCACGACCTTTGGCTCCTTGTCGGTACTTACCAGTGAGCATGCCGCCGCCAAGAGGTGACCAAGTCGTTACCCCAAGACCTAATGCCAATGAGGCCGGTAATAGATCGGTTTCGGGTTCGCGTCTAACTAGGCTGTGTTCGAATTGGGCCGCCGCGATAGGGACTGTATGGAGCAGCTCGGCCATAGTCACGGCGCGAGACAAACGCCAAGCGGAAAAATTTGATAGACCAGCATAAAGAATTTTGCCTGCGCGTACTAAGTCTTCAAATCCACGGATAATCTCTTCGGTCGGAGTGATTTCATCGGGGTGATGTGCCCAGTAAATATCAATCCTGTCAGTTTTTAGACGTTTAAGACTCGCTTCTACGGAGGCAATCATGGCTTTGCGGCTATTACCTGTGACCAGCCGATTGGCATTAGGGACTGAGCCGCTAGTGAACTTAGTTGCGAGTACGAAGTTTTCACGTCGTCCTTGCAGAAGTTTACCGAGTAACTCCTCGGATTGGCCAAATTGATACACATCTGCGGTATCAATGAAGTTTCCACCGGCTTCATCGTAGGCGTTAAAGATTGATTCTGCTGTATCTGGATCGGCCCCATAGCCCCAACCAGTGCCAAAATTTCCTGTGCCCAGCGCGACCTGAGAAACACGCAGGCCCGTTTTTCCAAAAGGGATATATTTCATATTGCTCTCCGTAAATGCAGCTTATGCGATGCTTATAAAGGAATACTGCTGCGTGTTAATCATGTATTTTGACAACGACTTTTCCTTTGGCATGCCCTTCTGCAAGGTAAGCCAGCGCTTGTTTTGCGTGTTCGAATGCAAAGACTTTGTCGATAACTGGTTTGATAGTTTCTGCTTCAAGGAGTTTGCTGATTTCGCTCAGTTGACTGCCATCGGGGCGAACAAAGAGAAAAGAGTAGTCAACGCCTTTCTTGTTCGAGAGGCGGTTAATTTTCAGGCTCATCAAACCAAATACAAAGGCTAATATCCCATTCAGTTTGCGTGCCCGAGCAAAAGCCGCGTCTAACGGGCCAACAAGAGAGATAATTTTGCTTCCTGGTTTAAGGATGTTGATGGATTTCTCTATGGTGTCGCCTCTTGTGGTTCCTAATACGGCATCATAGTTATTTAGCTCTGCTTCAAACGCTTGTTTTTTATAGTCCACTATCGTATCTGCACCAAGACTTCGAACTAACTCAACATTATGGGTACTTGTGGTGGTTGCCACCGTTGCGCCTAGGTGTTTTGCTAGCTGAATCGCAAACGTCCCTATTCCACCTGATCCCGCGGGGATAAACACTTTCTGACCGGCTTTGAGATTGGCGCGTTCTTTTAGCGCTTGCCAAGCGGTTAGGCCGACCATTGGGATTGAGGCCGCTTGCACGAAATCAAGATTAGCCGGTTTCAGCGCAGCCGCACTTTCTGGCACCACAGCAAATTCAGCAAGCGAGCCAATGCCTAGATCAAAGATGCTGGCAAAAATAGCATCGCCAGGCTTGAAGCGTGTGACTTGACTGCCAACTTCAGTGACAACACCCGCTAAGTCGCTACCGAGCGTTGCTGGCAACTTAAAATGCAGAATAGGTTTAAAGGTCCCTGTTGGGATCATATTGTCGATAGGATTTATGCCTGCTGCATAGACCTGAACGAGCATTTCATTGGGTTTGATTGTCGGCTTAGGGACATCACTAAACTCAATAACGGGTGATGATTTATGGTATTTCTTGAGGATAAGCGCTTTCATTGGTGTGATCTCAACTTATTGCTAACGTGATGTTTTTTTATCAATGTTCGCCAAACATACAAAAAAGCCAATCCTAAAATCGCTTCTATCAACGCCGCTATCAGGATTTTGTTATTAGCATGACCGACGAAAAACTCATAAACAGCGAGTAATATCAGTATGGTACAAGTTGTTATTATTCCTTTGATGAGCGCCATCCGAGTCGCTGAATGCTCAGTATTTCTAGCCACGAAAAACATGATGGCGAACCCTAGATAAAATGCCGCACCACGGCGACTAACAACACCTGTGCTATCGCTATATTGCACTCCCCATTGCGTTAACATTTGCTCAGGGCATAACATCCAGCCGAGGGCTAAAACGAGAAACAACAAGGAAGTGAGTATCGCCACATGTCGAAAGGTCACTGGTGTTATCCTTTCTCATCAATACGTAAGCTTTTACGTATGCCTTTATCCAATACTGATGCTGGGGCAAATCTGCGTAAAAATTTAAGCTGGCTGGCTGCCTTACCTGCGGTATAACGTAATTGAGGCTTAGTTGCCTGAGCCGCCTTTAGCACCACCTCCGCGACGACTTCAGGCGTGTCGCCACCTTCCATCGCCTCTTCTACAACTTTAGTCAGCTTAGCGCGGATCTTGTCGTATTCTGGAAGCATAGAATCGGGTTGGACATTGTTTGCTTCGAATTTGGTTTTGGTAAACGCTGGTTCGATTAATGACACCCTAATGCCGCGCGTACGCAATTCATGATCTAAGGCCTCCGAGTACCCCTCAACAGCATGCTTGCTGGCGGCATAAAGCGCCACATAAGGCATAGGTACAACACCTATAATTGAACTGATGTTAATGATCCGGCCAGCTCCTTGACGTCGCATATGGGGCACGACGGCACGCGTCATACGGACAATACCGAAGAAGTTTGTGTCAAGAATACTCTTGGCTTGTTCTATTGAACTTTCTTCTGCGCCTGCGGGTGCAACGCCAAAACCCGCATTATTAACTAAAAGGTCAATGCGTCCCTCAAGGCGAATAAGTTCGGTAACGGCAGCTTCGACAGATTCATCATTAGTCACATCAAGCGCCAGCATTGGAAAGCGAGCGCCAATTGAGGTTGCCCCACGTCGGCTGGTGCCGTAAACGCGGTAGCCAGCTGCTGCAAGTTTGATGGCCGTGGCTTCGCCAATGCCGGATGAGGCGCCCGTCACCAGTGCCACAAGTTTATTAGTCATTTTTTAAATCCTTAAACAAGGTTTTGATTGTCAATGCCTTAGCAAGGCACTGAATTAAGGTTAGAACGTTATTTAGGCTGTCTTATAACGCGCAGCGGCATGCGACATCTCGATGTCTGAAAGCAATCCTTGTCGCGCCTTTTCTAAATCATCCCAACGTGTCTCTTTATGCAGTGGTGGAATGGTGACCAGTTCTTTGCGATCGAAACCAACCAGTGCCGCATCGACGAGTTCATTGACTTCCATCATAGGTGAGGAGTTGCTGATATCGATTCCCGCGCGTTCCCAGATTTCGGTATAAGTGCCTGCTGGCAGAAGCGCTTGAACGTAAATACCTTTAGGTGACAATTCTTGGTGCATGCCTTGCGATAAGAACAAGACGAACGCCTTGCTAGCACCGTAGACAGACATTTGGTATTCAGGCGCTAAGGCAACAACCGAAGACACATTGACGATAGCGCCTTTGCCTTGTTGGACTAAACGTGGCGTTACCGCATTAGCAAGTCTGGTGAGTGCTGTGATGTTAAGTGCGATCAGTTTTTCGATTGAATCTGATGTTTGTTCAACAAAGCTACCTGATTGCGCGATACCCGCGTTGTTAATCAGAGTGTCGATACGCGCATCGTCTTGCAGACGTTTTTCAACGACAGCAAGGTCGCTAGATTTGGTTAGATCTGCTGGCAGCACATCTACATTTACGCGATACTCTTGGCGCAAGCGAGTTGCCAGAGTCTCAAGTTTTGCGCCATCACGGGCAACGATGACGAGATCGTGACCACGACGCGCAAAGCGATCAGCATAGATAGCACCAATACCAGTAGAAGCGCCTGTGATAAGGACGGTAGAAGTTGTCATTATGTTTTACTCTCTAAATAATTCTTTAAAAGGTCGCGAATTACCTTATGTATTTCGCGAGTTAATGTTTTAGGCGTTAGCATCGGCCAGTGTTGGATAATCGGTATAACCTTTAGCACCGCCGCCATAGAGTGTTGTGCCATCAAGCGCGTTTAACGCGGCGCCTGTTTTTAATCTTTCAACGAGATCAGGGGTTGAAATGAATGGGCGGCCAAGGGCAAACAAATCTGCTTTGCCTTCTGCTAAGTGAGCTGAAGCCAGTTCGGTGTTATAGCCATTGTTGGCCATATAGGTATTTTTGAAGCGTTGGCGCAGTGAGCCGTAATCAAAGGGGGCAATATCACGCGGACCGCCGGTTGCACCTTCGACAACATGTAGATACACAATGCCGAGATTATTCAACTCATCCGCTACATAGTCGTATTGTTCCTGTGGATTGCTGATGGAGATGGCATTAGCCGGTGAAACAGGAGAAATACGCACACCCGTACGCTCAGCACCAATTTCTTTACTTACTGCAGCCGTGACTTCCAACAGCAGGCGAGCACGGTTTTCGACAGACCCACCATAGGCATCGGTGCGCTGATTAGCCCCATCTTTTAGAAATTGCTCCAACAGATACCCATTCGCGCCGTGAACTTCCACGCCATCAAAGCCCGCTTTTATTGCATTGGCAGCCGCTTGACGGAAATCTTCGATAATGCCAGGGATCTCATCGAGTGCTAATGCGCGAGGTTCAGAAGTATCTGCAAAGCCATTATTCACAAATACTTTGGTTTCGGCTCGGATCGCTGACGGCGCAACTGGCGCGGCTCCATTGGGTTGCAAGTCAACGTGGGAGATACGTCCGACGTGCCAGAGTTGGACAAAGATTTTCCCCCCTTTGGCATGTACTGCATCGGTGACTTTACGCCAGCCATCGATCTGCGCCTGAATGTAGAGACCTGGAGTGTCTTGATAACCTTGCGCTTGCGGGGATATCTGAGTGGCTTCAGTAATGATCAGGCCCGCCGATGCGCGCTGTGCATAGTAAGTGGCAGCAAATTCACTCGGCACTAAGCCTGCACCCGCACGGTTACGCGTCAGTGGTGCCATAACAAAGCGATTAGCAAGGGTAAGCGAGCCAAGCTGGTAGGGTTGGAATAGAGCTTTATCTGTCATTTTTGCGTTTTCCGTTTTATCACTGGAGAATGCGCTTTATGATGACGATCATAATCTAAAAAGTCAACACTTTGATTATGATCATCATCAAAGTATACTAGGCCATGATTTTTACGAGGAGACGTAATCAATATGAAAGTGACAAAGGCACAAGCCCAAGAAAACCGTGAGCGAATCGTTAGAACAGCTTCGGTATTGTTTCGTGAGCGTGGTTATGATGGTGTTGGCATCGCTGAGTTAATGTCTACAGCGGGATTTACTCATGGAGGGTTTTATAAGCATTTTCAGTCTAAAGCTGACTTGATGGCAGAAGCTGCTGCCTACAGCTTTGCACAATCAAATTCACAAATGTCTGATTTTGACATTGTCTCTTTCGTGCAAAAATACCTCTCTAGGGAACATCGTGATGCACCAGGTAACGGCTGTACCATGGCAGCACTTTGTGCTGATGCTGGACGCCATTCTGAGCCACTCAAAGAAACATTTTTGACTGGAATTGAGAATCAACTAACCAGTTTGTCTAATGGGTCTGAGTCTACAACGGAAGAACGAAAGGCAAAAATTAATGCCATTGCTCATGCCGTTGGGGCTCTTGTTCTATCTCGGTCTTGTCCTGATGATTCACTTCTTGCTGACGAAATACTTGATGTGTGCCGTGAAGAAATAATTACAAATCTTGAAGCTAAGTAAAAAAGAAGCCTTTAACGATACTATCTAATTACTCAGATAGAGCGAAGCTGCTATCCGAGTAATGGAAAGCGTCTTCTTTTAATTACTCAAGTGCTGGGTAATCGGTATAGCCCTCTTTGTCACCACCATAAAATGTTGCTCGGTTGTATGAGTTAAGAGGTGCTCCTTTTTTCACTCTCAGAGGAAGGTCAGGGTTAGCAATAAAATATCGTCCAAAAGCAACAGCATCCACGTGCCCATTCTCAACAGCGGCAGAGGCTGTATCTGGCTTATAGTTTCCAGCTGCAATTAAAATATTAGGCCAGATGGGGCGAAATAATTCGGAGGATAAAGGTACATTTTGATGATTTACCTCTTCTTGACCTGCTCCGCTAGCGCGGGGTTCAATCAGATGAAGATAAGCCAGATTCAATGCTGCTAATTTTTTTATTAAAAAGCTATAAAGCGTCATCGGATCCTCTTCATTGCTACCGTTCGCTACTCCAAAAGGAGAGAGGCGTATTCCAACTTTATCAGCGCCGAAAACCTGGCTTACAGCAGTTGCAACTTCAATTACAATTCGACAGCGATTTTCAATTGAACCGCCGTAGTAATCTGTCCGTTGGTTGGTGCTAGAGTGTAAAAACTGTTCAAGTAAATAACCATTGGCGGCGTGAATTTCAACTCCATCAAACCCAGCCTGTTTAGCATTCCTCGCTGCTTGGGCATATTCTTCTATAACTAATGGTATCTCTTTTGTATCTAATGCTCGGGGCCGCTCGAATTCTGTTCGATCAAATGACGCTGTAAACGCTTTTCCGGGGGCGGCAATAGATGATGGGGCAACGGGTAGATTGCCGTTCAGTATCGATGAATGAGAGATCCGCCCCACATGCCAGAGTTGCAAAAATATAACCCCTTCTTTTTTGTGAACCGCATCAGTAACGTTCTTCCATCCATCTATCTGCGCTTGGCTATGTATTCCTGGGGTAGCAGGCATACCTTGAGCCATTGGTGATATCTGAGCTCCTTCTGAAATAATTAACCCCCCTTTAGATGCACGCTGTTGATAATATTCAACATTGATTAATTGCGGAATATTATCGGGTTGTGCCGCACGCATACGTGTTAACGGGGCCATTACAATTCTATGTGCTAATGTTTGGCTGCCAATTTTTAACGGTGAGAAGAGTGTTCTGATCATTTTTAAGTTTTCCAATAATTAGTTACCGTGGTAGTTCCTGTTGTCATCAAAACATTCAATAAAAATATCAAATATGGCATGTAATACCATAACGCGTTCCATACCAAGTTTTTCACTAAGTGCAGTATGTGGTTATTTATCTTCGATAATTATCTGTCATTTTATGTTTTCTATTTGATGACTGGAAAAATATGTAATGATGACGATTGAAATCTAAAAAAGCAACACTTTGATTATAGTCATCATCAAAAATGCTGAGCTATGATTTTTTGAGCTGGGGTAATTGATATGAAAGTGACAAAACTACAAGCCCAAGAAAATCGTGAGCGCATTATTAAAACCGCTTCTATGTTGTTTCATGAGCGTAGTTGCAACTGTGTGGCATCGCATAGTTAATGGCGCAGTAATCCTCTCCCCTTCAATTAAAAGCAAGGAACATTGAATATTATCAAGGATACGTCTTTGGTAAACCGTTACCGATAGATGAATTCTTAAGCACTTTAGTTGAGAAAAAATCACTACTGTTTCAGTAGTCACGTTGTCACATGACTAAAATTTGGGCTACTGGTTATTACCATTCATAGCTTCAACTGTCATGCTTAACAAGGAATGGGGGCACTAGCGTGTTACTCGTGCCCATCAGCCCACTCTTGGGACATAAACGATTTTGAGTTTTCCTTCGAACATAACAAGTGACACTACTTTTTGTAGCCCTTATCCAATTCCAAGCACGCCAATTCTCAAGTTTGAAGTATATAAATATGTAAAAGGAAAGGATTAACCTTTCCTCTCACTTTGTCATGACATCCGCTGGCAAGCACTCCAACATATTCGCAATCAGTTTAATGGCTGCTTCTGAATGTTCTGGTAGGTATTTCCGGTGTCAAAGTTAACGTCTTAACGCGACTCTTGGTCCCAACGCCGAAACACCACGCTGGCGTTGACGCCCCCAAAACCAAATCCATTTGATAATGCGTGCTGAATGTTTACATCCTTTTTAGTTTTAACTAGATTCAGACCCAGAGCGAGCTCATCTGGATGATTAAGATTCAACGTTGGAGGTACAACTTGGTCTCTGATTGCCAGCAGAGTGAAAATAGCTTCTATTCCGCCTGCGGCGCCAAGTAAGTGGCCTGTGCTGGATTTTGTTGACGTGATAGCCACATCCGAAGCTTCACCAAATACAGTTCGGATAGCTGCAAGTTCACTCTTATCTCCAACTTGAGTTGAGGTAGCATGCGCATTGATATGCTGCACCTCACTTGGGGCTATCCCCGCTTGCATCAAAGCTTGTTGCATAGCTCGCTGGGCACCATTACCGTCCTCTGGGCCAGCAGTTAGGTGGTAAGCATCTGCGCTAGTTCCATATCCAACAATTTCAGCGATAGGCTGAGCACCTCTCGCCTTCGCATGCTCCAACGATTCAATAACCAATACCCCCGCACCTTCGGCCATCACAAAACCATCACGGTCTCGGTCAAACGGACGAGAAGCCTCTTGAGGACTATCGTTAAACCCAGTTGATAAAGCGCGAGCAGCAGCAAAACATCCAAGCGTAACTCGATCGATAGCGGCCTCTGTTCCCCCGCATATCGCAATATCTGCCTCTCCGCTCCGAATAAGCCTAGCTGCATCACCGATAGCCTGAACGCCGGCCGCACACGCTGTTACCGGAGCGCCCAGAGGCCCTTTGAATCCATGCCTGATGGATATCTGACCCGCCGCCATATTGGCAAGAAAGGAGGGCGCGGTAAACGGCGATAGGCGACGAGGGCCTCGGGAATCTGTGGTACGAATTGCCTCAGCAATCGCGCCGAATCCTCCAACCCCCGACGCAATAATCGTAGCCGTTCGTTCTTGATCCTTTACCGCGACTGGATGCCAGTTTGCTTGTGTTAGCGCTTCATCTGCTGCAACCAGAGTAAACTCAATGAAGCGGTCCATCTTTTTACGTTCTTTAACCGGAATAACACGATCGGGGTCATAACCTGCTAGAGGGTCTTCTTCCAATGTAGGGACTAAGCCACCTACGGTAGTTCCTGTTCCATCAGCTACGTCTTTCGGTAGATGTCGAATTCCTGATTGTCCTGCTAGCAATCGTTGCCAGACCCTATCGGCACCAACACCTAAGGGGCTTACAACACCCACACCGGAGACAACAATTCGCACTTCGTTGGTTCTGTTCATTATTTCATCCCGAATGTTTTTCTGATCCCTTTTTCTACCGGAGTGGCTGGCATAAAACGGCGCAACTTCCTCAGCAATGAAGCTTCACCTTTTGGTGTATGGCGCATTTTCCAAGCACCGAGCGCAGCATTGATGACTGTTGCGGCAACATCATCCGGGCGTGGTGCTTTATGCACGTTCTGTTGTATCGCCTGAGAGACAATGTCACGGGTTGAGTTGTATGCCGAAATAGGGGATGCAACAACCGGGGCATTAATATCAAGGTTGGTTTTGGTAAATGAAGGCTCGACAACTGCTACACGAATACCAAATTCTCGAACTTCATGGTCTAGCGTTTCCGACAAGCCCTCAACCGCATGCTTGGACGCCGAATATAGCCCCATGTAAGGCGCAGGAAGGAATCCCAGTACAGAGCTAATATTCACTATGCGACCAGCATGCTGTAGCCGCATATGAGGTAACACCGCTTGTATCGTGCGGAGCATACCCCAGACATTGGTATCGAACAGTGCTTGACCTTCTGCAATGGAAGATTCCTCCGTTGCACCGAGTAGCGTGACACCCGCGCTGTTAACAAGCACATCAATGTGTTTAGCTTCGGCAATGATGGACGCAATCCCACGTTGAATAGAACCTTCATCACGAATATCCATTTCGATCAGCTCTACGCCTTGAATCGGCTCAGCTTTTTTGAGATTTCGAACGGTACCAAATACTTTGCACCCTCTTTTAAAGAACATTTCTGCTGTTACGCGTCCTATTCCCGACGAAACGCCCGTCACTACGACAACTTTAGCGTTACTTGACATAATAATTTCCTCTCAAAATGCATACGTTAATCACGTAAACCTCAGCTACTTTGGCTAGGTCTGATCTTGAACCAGATAGAATACATAGCTGGAAGAAACACCAGCGTCAGGATTGTCCCAGCCAACGTGCCGCCAATCAGCGTATAGGCCAGCGTTCCCCAGAACACCGAATGGGTAAGCGGGATGAACGCCAGAATTGCCGCCAGCGCCGTCAGCAGCACCGGTCGGGCTCGCTGTACGGTGGCTTCGACGACCGCACGAAATGGGTCCAGCCCCTCCTGTTCATTTTGGTGGATCTGCCCAATCAGTATCAGCGTGTTGCGCATCAGGATCCCTGATAACGCAATCAGGCCAACCAGCGCGTTGATGCCGAACGGTTGCTGGAACAGCAGCAAGGTCGGCACCACACCGATTAACCCCAGCGGACTGGTCAGGAATACCATCACCATCGCCGCAATCGAACGCACCTGCAAAATAATGATGAGCAGCGTAAGGGCAATCATGATCGGGAACAGCGGCAGCATGGCGACAGTCGCCTTAGCGGATTCCTCGATAGCGCCCGCCTGTTCAATCCGGTAGCCTGCCGGAAGATCCTCGATAATCGGCTGCAACTGGGTCATGATGACGGTGGAAACGTCCGGCGGCTGCAGTCCTTCGGCGATGTCACCGCGAACCGTGATAGTCGGCGTGCGGTCACGGCGTCGCAGGATCGGATCTTCCATGCGCACATCCACCGAACCCACCTGAGACAACGGAATACGTTGCCCTGCGGAACCGACCAGCGTAAAGTCGGCGATCTTAGCCGGATCAAGACGAATGTCACCGGCAGCTCGGCCGACAACCTGCACTGAACGAATATCTTCGCGCACCGCGGTAATCGGTACTCCACTCAGCAGGAACTGCAGTTGCAAGGACACCGAATTGGTAGTCAGCCCCACCGCCTGGAGTCGATCCTGATTGAGGGTAAAGTGCAACGTTGGAACGCGCGGCCTCCAATCCGTATTGACGGTGTGCATCATCGGACTTGCGCGCATGACGGTTTTGATTTCTTCGGCGATGGTGCGCAGCTTGTCTGGATCAGGCCCCATAACGCGGAAGGCGACAGGGAATGGCGACGGCGGGCCAAACACTATCTGAGTGACACGCACCTGCGCCTCCGGCGCTAAGCCACCGGCTATCACCTCGCGTAACCTGAACTTGAGGGCTTCGCGCTCTTTGTCGTTACCTGCCAGCACTACGATTTTGGCAAACGACGGATCGGGTAATTCAGGCGACATTGCCAAGAAGAAACGCGGCGCACCTTGGCCTATATAGGATGTCACAACGCGCGCTTCTTGCTGCTGCGCCAGCCAAGCCTCAACTTTCGCGGTGGCGGCGCTGGTTTGTTCAATCGAGGTGCCATACGGCATTTGCACTTCCACAAGCACTTCTGGCCGATCAGAAGTCGGGAAGAACTGCTTCTTGACTGCCCCCATACCAAGTACAGAGACCACAAACAGCATGATAACCGCACCAGCGACGATCCATTTGCGGGTAATAACAGCCCCCAGCACTTGCCGAAAACGGTTGTAGTTACGGGTGTTATAAATGGCGTCATGTCCGCCTTCAACCTTCTTGATATCCGGCAGCATTTTCACCCCCAGATAGGGGGTAAACACTACCGCCACCACCCAAGAGACGATCAGCGCAATACCGACAATCCAGAACATATTGCTGGTGTATTCACCAGCGGTTGAGCGGGCGAACCCGTTCGGCATAAAGCCGATGGCGGTAACCAGTGTGCCAGAGAGCATCGGCGCTGCCGTATGACTCCAGGCGTAGGCAGATGCTTTGATGCGGCTATAACCCTCTTCCATTTTCACCACCATCATTTCGATGGCGATGATGGCGTCATCCACTAGCAAGCCCAGCGCAAGAATCAGCGAACCCAGCGTGATGCGGTCGAAATTCTTGCCGCTGGCGGCCATGATGACAAACACCGCTGACAGCGTCAGCGGAACTGCCGCAGCAACCACAATACCGACGCGCCAGCCCATACTGACAAAACACACCACCATCACCACCAGCAAGGCGACAAAGAATTTGACCATAAATTCGTCGACAGCCGAACTGATATTGACGGCCTGATCAGTCACTTTGCTCAAGGTCATGCCTAGGGGCAGCGCTGCGTTGATTTTGGTGACTTCCGCTTCAAGCGCTTCGCCGAGCTTAAGCCCATTCCAGTCATCACGCATCACGATGCCCAGCAACAACGCTGGTTCACCGTTGCTGCGAACCATGAAGGTCGAGGGGTCTTCATAACCACGCTCGACGGTGGCGACATCGGATAATTTCAGTGTCCTTCCCTGCACCACGATAGGCGTCTGATGGATTTTCTCTAGGTTATCGAATGCGCCGTCGACACGTACGAACACTTGCGGCCCGTTGGTTTCTATGGAGCCTGCCGGAGTTAGTACGTTTTGGTTGTTGAGCGCGGCAAAGATATCTTGCGGTGTGACGCCAAGCGTTGCCAATCGGTCGTGGGAGAACGAGACGAAAATGCGTTCAGGTTGCTCGCCGATGATATTGACTTTCTTCACCCCGGGAACGTGCAACAGTTGCTGGCGTAAGGTTTCCGCATCCCGCACTAGCAGCCGCTGCGGTTCGCCTTTGGCTTTGAGCGCGAAGAGCGCAAACGTCACATCGGCATATTCGTCGTTGATAATGGGGCCGACGACGCCGGCAGGTAAATTTTTGGCTTCATCCCCCATCTTTTTACGTGCCTGATAAAACTCCTCCTGAATCTCCGAAGGCGGCGCACTGTCAAGAAAAGAAAGCATGGTGATAGCCAAACCGGGACGGGTGAAGGTTTCCGCACGATCATACCAACGCAACTCCTGTAGGCGTTTTTCCAGCGGTTCAGCGACCTGATCTTGCATTTCCTGCGCCGTGGCCCCTGGCCAAGCGGTGACGATTGTCATCTGCTTGATGGTAAATGGTGGATCTTCTGCACGCCCGAGCTGGAAAAACGCGAGGATACCGGCGGCAGCGATCAGGAAGATCAGAAACAATGTTACGCTACGTTCGCGCACCGCAAGTGCTGACAGGTTAAAACGATGCTCACTCATGGACGAACTCCCGCGACGGTAGTAGTCGAGGCTGGAACAGAGACGCGCACCAGTTCACCCTCATGTAACAAGTGAGAACCAAGTGCTACTATCAGATCACCTTGATTGATTTGGCCGGAGACACGCGCAAAATTATCGCTAATGTTTAGAACGGTGACTGGACGCCACGAAACTTTTGTAGGCGTGCCATTAATACTCCAAACGCCAGCCCCTTTACCTGCGTCGAATAAAGCCCCAAGTGGAACATTGAAACTACCTTCTGTTGTCAAAGCATCGTTAGCAATCTTGACGGTTACAGTGGAACCTAAAGGTGCACTGCCAAGCGTTCCTGTCAAAACATATCGCGCTTCAAAGGTACGAGTCATTGGGTCTGCAGCATCTGAAAGCTGTCTGAGCGTTGCAACCGACGTCATATCAGGCCGACCAAAAAGCTGTGCCTGCCCAGAAGAACCCAATGAAGGCCGCAGAGTTTCAGGTAGTTGGATCACTGCTTCACGAGCCCCGGCGTGTGCAACTCGGACAACTATCTGACCAGCACTGACAACTTGCCCAGGCTCAGTAAGCGTTGCAACCACAGTTCCATCAGCATCGGCGACAAGATCCGTATACCGAGTAGCATTGATTGCCACTTCAGCTTGTGCTTGTACTGCACGAAGTTGAGCCGCTGCCGTATCCGCAGCTGCTTTTACTTGATCGTAAGCTGAGGCAGATATAGCGCCAGTACCACGCAAATCCCGGTATCGAGCCTCATCTTCCGCCGCTTGTTTCGCCTTAGCTTCAGCCGCCACAACCGCCTCTTGTTGGGCATGAGCCGCAAGCTTTAGGTCTACCGGGTCAAGTTGCATCAGTACTTGCCCCCGCTTCACCATTTGCCCGGTATCCACAAGGCGTTTTAGCACCTTACCGGATACCCGAAAACCAAGGTCGCTTTCTATACGAGCCGCTACGACACCAGTGAATGAGCGAGATTCAGCACGAGGCGAATCAATCTTAACGGTCCGTACCAATGGCGCTTCGGTACGAGGATCAGTTTTGTTTTCTTCGCCGCAAGCCGTCAAGACCAGCGGTAACGAAGTAATAATTGCTATTGTAAGTATGTTGTGACGAGACATACATAAGCCTCCATGAAGAACTGTTCAGGAGTGCAATTATTATTCTAGTGACCAATTTAGTCAATAGTCACATCAATTTTATGGTGCAAGACTACGAAGAACCAAATTTGAGAGCTGGACAGGAGCCTCTTCAATGAAGTCAAAATTATGTTGCAACATGAGGGGATTCATATATGGCCTCATGACAAGATAAATGGCTGTTGTTATTTCATCTAACGGTGTTTTACGCTCAAAATCTCCCGATTGACGCCCTTCTTGAAGGATCCCTTGCAGTAGCGCCTTGATGTTTTGCTCATAGTAAATGGTTGCCTGCCAACGTTCTGCAGCGGCTGAAGCGGCAATTTCATAGAGCTTTTGGTCTTGGGAAAATAACCGAAAGCTTGCCTGAACAATTTCTTTAAACATTCGGCGTAGCTTCTCTGGCGGTTGGTCAACATCCTCTATCGCTTTTCGAACATCGGCCTCAATTTCACCTAAACAGTTTGTGCATATACTTTCCCCAATGGCCTGTTTAGAGGAAAAAAATTTGTATATATATGCTTTTGAAAAACCTATTGATTTAGCCAAATCTGAGACAGTAGTTTTACCGTAACCGTAGCGGCTGAAATGTTCTGTTGCAGCAATAACAATCTGATCCCGCACATCATGATCAACAGGACCTCGATTCAACGCTGGACTGTTGTAATCTTCACTCATAACCTTCTCTCTGACTTCCATACATATCAGAATTCTAACGCGTCACGGCCAGATTGACAACGAGTGACCAAATGGTAACATGGTCACTCACTATCAATCCTTGGTAATAATATGCGTCTAAAACACTCATTCATCATGCTTACGGTAACCAGTATGTTAGCTGGCTGTGCAGTAGGGCCTGACTATACCCCTCCGAAACTATCTTCCCCCAATCACTTTTATGGGCAGAACTCTGCTGGTAAACAAGAAACAACGGTCGATGCTCAGCTAGACGTGTGGTGGGAAAAATTTGGTGACGAGCAACTGATTCATTACATCACCATTGCCCTAGAGCAGAACCTTGATTTGACTCAGACAAAGGCACGAATGGCTCAAGCAAGAGCTGGGCTAGGAGCAGCCAATGCAGCTCTACTCCCATCGGGCAGTATCTCTGGACAAGCCGCTCGCGCTTACCAATCAGTAGAAAACCCTTTGGGACAAGTATTGAACTCATCCCCAAGTTTTGATCGTTATGGCAGCAGTTACGAAACCAACCTGAACGCAAGTTGGGAACTAGATTTGTTTGGCGGTCTCCGCCGAGACCGGGAGGCAGCTCTAGCTGAATACCAAGCAACGTCGGCAGGAATTGCGGCCACACGACTGGCCGTAGCCGCGCAAACCGCCAGCATCTATGTCAACATTCGCGCCATACAAGCTCGACTAGACATCGCTCGCAAACAAGTAGAAACGCAGCAGCAAATGCTAGAGATGATCAATCTCCTTTACAGCAAGGGGTTAGTGCCTGAACGCCAAGTCCATCAAACACAAGCTATGCTCGCCCAATATCAGGCGACTGTTCCTCTGATGGAAGCAAGCCTAGAGACAACAATGAACGCACTAGACGTGATACTGGGTACGCTTCCTGGATCACATCGCGCAGAACTTACTGCAATCGTTCCGCTTCCCTCTATCCCGAACACTATCAACATGGGTACGCCCGGTGAATTGCTCACACGTCGCCCTGACCTCATTATTGCAGAGCGGCATCTGGCAGCGTCAAATGCAAAGATTGGTGTTGCGATTGCCGAGTATTATCCAAAATTTTCATTGAGTGGACTGCTAGGAAGTGCTACCTCAATTACAGAAGGAAATTTATTTAGCAACGCCGCTAACCAAGCGGCTGGCGTCATTGGTTTACGTTGGCGCTTATTTGATTTTGGTCGAATAGATGCCCAGATTGCGCAAGCCAAAGGCCGTGAAGCAGAAATGCTTGCTGCCTATAGACTGGCGGTTCTGAAAGCCACTGAAGATGTCGAAAACACGTTCTCAACATTAGCAAAACGGGAACAACAGACTGAGATTGTATCGCAGGGAGTTGACGCTATTCAGCATGCACGTAACGCCTCATTTTCCGCATACCAGAAGGGAATAGCCAGCAAGTTGGAGGTACTACAGGCTGATGAAAGTTTACTGCGAGCATCGGATGAAGAAACGCTTGCAAGAGCCGAGACCATAACGTCAGCAATAGCTGCCTATAAAGCACTGGGCGGAGGCTGGGAAGCTGATGAGAATACTCCATAATGTCAGCATATTCGCCGGGAACCAAACATCATAGATAACCAGAAGAACCGATGAAGTCTCGGAAGAGACGATTATTCCGGTAATACACAAATTTGTATTACCGCCCCTGCTGTTTAGAAGTTCAGTCGTTCGTTGACATGATGGAAACATATTTTATGAGATCTTTCGCCCCAAACTTCTTGATGCTTTTAGTATTGATGCTCAGCAAATGCTAATCAATTGAATGAGCGTAAAAAGATATATCGTCTTACATAACCCCTTGTAGAAGACCTAATAGCGCGCTTCGAGCATGAGCAACTCTTGGCTGACGTAATGCGCTAGGTAACCAAATGAGGTAGTAATTAATTTCTGTTTGAGTTCTTGGTGGCGGGATAAGCATTAACTCACCCGAGTCAAGTTGCTTTTCACATAAAAATTGCGGAAGAACAGACCAACCAATTCCCTGCACCAACAGGTTTCTATGGGCTCGTAGATCTTGACCTACCATAGCGGGGATCAAATTGTGCGCATCAATGCGGTTGGCGCTCAGCCAAGCATCTACTAAGGATAATTCTAAGTTGTAGGCTAATAGCGGCTCTTGCAGTAAAGCACGATCAAACTCTGCCGCTTGTAATATGCGTTCAACTACCTTCGGAGAAGCGACCGCAATCACCTTATCTGTCAGCAGTATTTCACTTTTTAGACGATTATCGGTCACTGGATGAGCTGAAATACCTAAATCACAATGTCCCTCCAATAACATCTGCGTGACCATGGGGCCATCCCCTGCATGCATACGAACGCGTATTCCCGCATCAAGCAGTGGGGCTAATTGAGGCGCGAGATTTTCCGCCATAAAATCAGCATGGCCAATCAGTTGCAAAGCACCAGAGACATCACGAGAACGCGCTCTCGCAGACGCAAGGGCGGCTTCTGCCGCATCGAGTTTATCGCCAATATCAGCAGCTAACTCATCCGCAACAGAAGTCGGTAATACCCCGTTGACTTGACGCTCAAATAAAGGCCGACCAACGGCCACTTCAAGTCCTGCAATATGCTGCGATACCGCAGGTTGCGTCAGATTGAGCATACGCGCAGCACCACTAATTGAGCGTTGTCGATAAACTTCAATAAACGTTCTTAGCCGGACTAATGACATACAACCCCATAAATTTATTTATACCCCCACTAAAATAGCATTGTTATCTTAGTCCTTCAAAATTCTTTTATGATTCATTCAACGCAAATTTACACCTTCCGATTAAGGAGATAGTGATGTTGAAGAATGAACTTTATCGCACGGCGGCTACGGCAACGGGTGGACGAGATGGCTATGCAAGAACAGAAGATGGCTCACTCCATATTTGGTTGGGGGCTCCAAAAGAATTAGGCGGGCGAGGTTTTGGTAATAATCCAGAACAGCTATTTGCTATGGGCTATGCCGCTTGTTTTCTCAGCGCGATGAAAGCAGTTGTTGCGACCCATAAAGTCGCCTATCCAAAGGTTCCAGATGACGCAAAAGTCACTGCACAAGTTGGCATAGGCATATTACAGACCCAGGGATATGGCCTCGCCATCACACTCAACATCGAATTACCTGGCATTGAAAAGCAGCAGGCTCAAGCACTGGTTAACGCAGCTCATCAAGTATGCCCCTACTCGAATGCCACCCGCGGCAACATTGACGTTCAATTAAACATTATTTGAATCAAACTAAGTTCATGTGAATGGAGTAAAAACACCAATGAAGCAAACAAAACAAGAATTACAGAGCATACTCAGCGGCTTAAAAAGTTCACACCTCAAATTAGGCGTAACTGATGCGGCGGTTCGCCATGACAGATTATTACGAGCAGTAAAATTACTTAACGAAAATCACGTGCAACTCTCGGCCGCCATCAGTGCCGACTTTGGTCACCGCAGTGGCTATCAGTCACTGCTGGCCGATATCGCAAGTACTATCAGTGCATTAAAGTTTGCTGCCGAGCATGTAGAACAATGGATGCAACCCGAAATAGTGGCGGCACCCGCTGACGGCATGCAAACCTGGATTGAGCAGCAACCGCTTGGCGTGGTGGGCATTATCAGCCCTTGGAATTTTCCACTGAATCTCGCATTCGGCCCTCTAGCGGGCGTCTTTGCCGCTGGTAATACAGCCATGCTTAAACCTTCAGAGTTAACGCCCACGACCTCATTGCTACTTGCAGAATTGGTCACCCAATACTTTGAACCACACGAGTTGGTCGTAGTATTAGGTGATGCTGAAGTTGGACAGGCATTTAGTGCTTTACCATTTGATCATTTGGTCTTCACGGGGAGCACCGCAATTGGAAAACAGGTCATGCGTGCCGCAGCTGAAAACTTAGTGCCAGTTACATTAGAGCTGGGCGGTAAATCCCCCGTTGTGATTGCAGCAGATGCCAATATTCAAGTCGCCGCCGAACGCACTATGACGGTCAAAACATTTAATGCAGGCCAGATTTGTGTATCACCTGATTACATACTATTGCCTCAGGCAGCAGCTAGCGACTTTGTCACTGCGACACGCCGCTTTATGGCTGAAAACTTTCCAGCCATACAGCAAAATGATGATTACACTTCAATCATCAGTCAAAGACACTTTGAGCGCTTGGTAGCCCTTATCTATGACGCCAAAGAAAAGGGAGCAGAAATCATCAGCCTAGCTCCCGCTGGAGAGCCAGATTTTGATGCCATTACACGCAAGATTGCCCCTCACATTATCTTGAATGTCACAGAGGATATGTTAGTGATGCAAGAGGAAATCTTTGGCCCACTGCTACCAATCAAAATCTATAAACAGATAGATGAAGCGGTTACATATATTAATGCGCACCCAAGGCCTCTCGCCGCTTATTATTTTGGAAATGACAGCAAGCAGCAGCATTCGTTTTCCATGAGTACAACATCAGGAGCGTTGGTGATTAACGATCTCATGACGCATGCTTCTATCGATACCTTACCCTTTGGCGGCGTCGGCGCTTCTGGGATCGGGGCTTATCATGGTATTCACGGTTTTAGACGTTTCAGCCATGCCAAGCCCGTAGTTGTTCAAAGTGAAGATGGCGCTTCAAATTTACGTTTACGAGCCCCATATCAACAGAAACATGCCATGTTGAAATCACTATTTATCGCTTAATAACACACACTATTTATTGAAACCCGCTGAGCGGGTTGAGGAAAAATACATGAAAATTCTAATGGTACTAACTTCACATAGCGAACTGGGTAATACAGGCCACAAAACTGGCTTTTGGTTAGAAGAGTTTGCGGCGCCCTATTACACCTTCAAAGATGCGGGGGCTGATATAGTGTTAGCGTCTCCTCTTGGTGGTCAACCGCCACTCGATCCCAAGAGCGAGCTTGAGGATTTTCAAACCGATTTAACCCATAGATTCAACCAAGATCTTACAGCTCAACACGCTTTAGCTAATACAGTGAAATTAGAGACGGTTAAGGCAGAAGACTATGATGCCGTGTTTTATCCTGGTGGTCATGGCCCATTATGGGATTTAACCAACTCAGAAGATTCAATTAAATTAATTCAAGCCTTTACGGCGGCCAACAAACCAACAGGATTTGTCTGCCACGCTCCCGCTGTCTTACGCCACGTGACTACACCCAATGGCGAACCATTGATTAAGGGCCGCAATGTGACAGGTTTTACGAATGGCGAGGAAGCGGATGTGCAACTCACCGACGTGGTACCGTTTTTGATTGAGGATGAGTTTATTCGTCTGGGAGCGAATTACCAAAAAATCCAAAACTGGGCGCCTTTTGTTGTAGAAGATGGCACATTGATCACGGGTCAAAATCCCGCCAGCTCTGAACCTGTAGCCATCGCTCTATTAAAGCAGTTATCTGATGTATAGAGATGAGCACAGAACATTTTGCTAAGTGTTTTTAATACTCTGGGCAGGTATTAAAGCCCTCACCACCGATAGTGAGGGCTTTCATCTTCGCTAATAATTAAACTTGAGGAGTTAAGACGACAGTTGCACCACGCCCAGTGTAACTAACTGATACGGCATAAAATGTGCAAAAATCAAGCTCAACCTAGCTTAATTTTGTACCCATTTCGTGCCAAACCTGCTAGCACAACATGCTTTTGATGATTTTTTGTTATTACCATCGTAGTTAGCCCATAGATGCTGATAACAGACTCGTTTTGCGTGTATCTAGATAAACATTCAACAACGTAACAATTTTATCACCATGAGTACGACGGGTAATGCCGCCTAGAAACAGCAAAGCCGCAATCTAATGTGCGGCTTTGCAGAGCAAGACATTGGGGAAATTAGGCGTATTTACGTACCTTTTTTAAGGCGATTTGTTGCTTCAATGCCGATAAATGCTCGATAAACACTTTACCGTGTAAATGATCAATTTCGTGTTGCAAAACAATGGCTAAAAAGTCGTCGGTTTCGATTTCAACCGCTTTGCCTTGTCTGTCTAAGGCGGTGACTTTGACCTTTTCGAAACGGCTCACTTTGGCGCGGTAACCTGGGATTGAAAGACAGCCTTCTTCACCCACATACTCGCCAGACTTTTCAACAATCTCTGGATTAATCAGCACTAAGGGTTGGTCACGGGTTTCGGATAAATCGATCACAATCACCGCATCTGTACTGCCCACTTGGGTAGAGGCCAGACCGATACCATCGTCAGTGTGGTACATGGTTTCGATTAAGTCATCGATAAATCCCTGAATTGCTTCTATATCTTTTACGGGTTGCGCTTTGCGTTTTAGACGTTCATCGGGAATTGTCAGAATATCGAGTACAGCCATGCCTGTTTCATCTCTTATGGAGTCAAAAAAATTGGCGCCATTATGAACTATTCCTGTGTTTTCTCAATATTCAAAACTTAATAGTTTAATAAAAATCATTACAATCGATTTTTTAGATTTAAATTACGGCTTTTCAAACTAGCCTCTATTTCACTTGGCCTTTGTTTAACGCTACACTGGCTCACCTTTTTCATGGTTTTATTTGGCATCATCATGCGGTTTGCAAAAGATAAGTCTCCACTTTATCGCTACTTAGAGCAAGATAAGGCTAATACGCCAGACGAGTTAGACAATACACAAGATATACGAAGTCATGCCCTATCACCCATGGCGAAGATTTGGCAGATTGTAGCGATGATCCCGCCCGGCAAAGTGAGCAGTTATGGTAAGATCGCCGATTTCGCAGGGTTACCAGGACGCGCTCGCTATGTATCCAGGGCTCTCAAATTGGCCCCCGAACATTTGTCACTTCCTTGGCATAGAGTACTCAATAGTCAAGGAAAAATTTCCTTCGAAAAACATTCAGCCTCCTTTCAGGAACAGATGGAATTATTGCGCCTTGAAGGTGTAATGGTGAACTGTGGCAAAGTGAACTTGTCTGAATGTGAGTGGCAACCGGATATGGCAACCTTAGTGATGTCAATCCCGTTCTAATTTAATATATTGATCTAAAAACTATTTATTCCAATATAAACTCGGTTATAAACACTTAAATTTGATAGCTGAGCCATAGGATAAGCAGTGTTAGACGCTTTCTGTTTGCGATATAAAGGAGCATTAATTGCGCACAATTCCAACGTTATTCGTGAGTCTCGCACTCACCCACAGCGTATTTGCGATGGCGGCGCCAACGCCTTTAACGCCTCAAACTGCTGAATATCAAGTTAATTATGGTGATGTTGAACTGGGTAAGGCCAAGTATCAACTGCCAGCCATAGAGGATGGCGTCTATAAATATCGCTTCGACAGCGATCTTAGCCTGTTATTACTGACCGATGTGCGCCATGTACTGAGTGAGTTTGCCCAAGAGGGGAATCAATTATTGCCCCTGCGCTATTTACATGAGCGCCAAGGCGTCGGCCCAAATTTTATCGAACAAACCGCCTTTGCTAAGGCACAGGGCATGATCCACACCCGTTATAAGGATGAAAAAGGTAAATTCCCGTTTGAAGGCGATATTTTCGATCCCTTAATGGTGCAGCTGCAGTTTCGACTCGATATCAGCGCTGGCAAAGAAGTGCTTGATTATAAAATGATTAAATCTAACGAGCTCGATGAGTATAAGTTCCATGTGATTGGTAAGGAACGGATGACAATTGAAAGCGGCAGTTATGATACAGTCAAAATTGAGGTAGTGCGTGACAATCATAAACGCCAAACCTTCTTTTGGATGGCGCCGGATTTAGCCTACCTCCCCGTTCGTCTAACGCACTTTGAAAAAGGCAGTAAACAGCTGGATATCAAACTGCTTAAGTATCATTTTGACGATGTGCCAGTTGAAGTCGTACCCGCTGCCGTCGAAGCCGCTGCCATTGAAACCGAAGTTCCGACGGAGCAGAAAGTACCTAAACTCCTCGGCACAGGCGCGAATTAAGCCAGTTACACATTTATCGCAATTTAAGATGGATTTAGCGCTGTTTCTAAGATGCCGTAACAGCACAAAAGGCCAAACGTGAGTGACTCCGTTTGGCCTTTTGTGTCTTATTTAATTCCGTCAAAGTGCAATGACTGACTGTGACAGCGCCCCAATTACAAATCGATAAGCAGCTCACCTAAGCGGAACAACTTCCAATTACCGGGTTGCATCACCTGCCAGTCTTCGTTTTCGGTTAGCGGCCGAGTGGCAATTACAGTCACGACATCGTGTGGCGTGGTTTCTTTATCAAAATCAATCACTACATCGGTATCAATTAATTTTGCCTTGCCAAACGGCGCCCTGCGGGTGATGTAACACAGATTATTACTGCAATAACTCATCAAGTATTCGCCATCGCTGAGGATCATATTAAACACCCCAAGCGCACGGATTTGTTCGGCCAGCGTTGCCACAAATCGAAACACCGCTTGCATATCTTCAGGCCGACGATCACCAAACTTGGCCGCGATTTGCTCCAATATCCAGCAAAAAGCCAGCTCGCTGTCGGTATCACCAACACTCTGATAACGAGACACCTGAAACTTCGCCTGATAATCGCTTAACTGACCATTATGAGCATAGGTCCAATAACGGCCCCACAACTCACGGGTGAATGGGTGAGTATTTTCAAGGGAAACACAGCCGCGATTGGCCTGACGAATATGGCTTATCACCACCTCGCTTTTAATCGGATAGGATTTGATCAATTTTGCAATATGCGACTCACTACTCGGGCAAGCATCTTTAAAAGTTCTGCTGCCACGGCCCTCATAGAAAGTGATCCCCCAACCGTCTACATGGGGCCCAGTGACGCCACCACGCTGTGCTAAACCCGTAAAACTAAAAACAATATCGGTCGGCACATTGGCGCTCATCGCCAGTAACTCACACATGTTTATCGCCTTTCTCTATTCAAATATCCACAGTTTTGCATTGTAACTAGTTGATGACATTTGTGGAATGATCAAAGGTGACAAAAAATTTAAACAATTGTTTGAAAAATACTTGTATTAAAACTGCCTTAGGTTTAACTTTTATGCGACACAGGTCAGACCATAAACTATAATTGTGATCGCAATCAACAAAACTCGTTATGACCTGTGATTGGCACTCGGTCATACTTAAGGAGAAATTACAGTGACTACCCTACTTTGGATCATCGCCATGATCTTAGTGCTAGGAGCCCTAGCTTACCTTCGGGTATCTTTGCTCACTGCCACTATTGCAGCCGCTGTTGTGATGACAGCCGGATGGACACTCGATGTTGTCGGCCCTATCTCTTGGATTATCTTCCTGGTGATCGCGCTGCCCCTCAATATCAGAGCATTTAGACAAAATGTTATCAGTCGCCCACTGATGAAGATGTACCGTGGCATCATGCCCGAAATGTCTTCAACCGAAAAAGAAGCGATTGAAGCTGGTACCACTTGGTGGGAAGCCGATCTGTTTGCGGGTAACCCAAACTGGAAAAAACTCCACAACTACCCTGTTGCTCGTTTAAGTGCCGATGAGCAAGCCTTCTTAGACGGTCCAGTTGAAGAAGTGTGCCGCATGGTGAATCAACACCAAGTATCGCACCAACTGGCTGATTTGCCTGCTGAAGTATGGCAATACCTGAAAGATCACGGCTTCTTCGCCATGATCATCAAGAAAAAATACGGCGGTTTAGAATACTCAGCCTACGCCCAATCCCGTGTGTTACAAAAGCTGGCAGGTTTGAGCAGCGAATTAGCATCCACTGTAGGTGTGCCTAACTCCTTAGGCCCTGGCGAACTGTTACAACACTATGGTACGCCAGAGCAGCAAAACTATTACCTGCCACGTTTAGCCAAAGGGCTAGAAGTGCCATGTTTCGCACTGACAAGCCCAGAGGCTGGTAGCGATGCGGGTTCTATCCCTGACTTTGGTATCGTGTGTAAAGGCCAATGGGAAGGCGAAGAAGTCTTAGGTATGCGCTTAACCTGGAACAAGCGTTATATCACCCTCGCACCTGTTGCGACTGTATTAGGCTTAGCCTTTAAACTGCGTGACCCTGATCACCTGTTAGGCGATAAAGAAGAGCTGGGCATTACCTGCGCGCTTATTCCTACAGACGTTGAAGGCGTTGAAACGGGTCGTCGTCACTTCCCGCTGAACTGTATGTTCCAAAACGGTCCTACTCGCGGTAAAGACGTATTCGTACCATTAAGCTTTATCATCGGTGGCCCGAAAATGGCTGGCCAAGGCTGGCGTATGCTGGTTGAGTGTTTGTCTGTAGGCCGTGGTATCACGCTGCCATCAAACTCAGCAGGTGGCGTGAAAACCGCGGCTTTAGCCACAGGTGCCTATGCGCGTATTCGTCGTCAATTCAAACTGCCTATTGGTAAGTTAGAAGGGATTGAAGAGCCAATGGCACGTATCGGTGGTAACGCTTATCTGATGGATGCGGTGACTTCATTAACTACCACGGGTATCGACTTAGGTGAAAAACCCTCGGTTATCTCGGCTATCGTGAAATATCACCTGACCGATCGGATGCAGAAATGCGTTATCGACGCCATGGACATCCACGGTGGTAAAGGTGTGTGCTTAGGCCCTAACAACTACTTAGGTCGTGGCTATCAAGCGGCTCCAATTGCGATTACCGTTGAAGGCGCAAACATCCTGACACGTTCGATGATCATCTACGGTCAAGGCGCTATTCGTTGTCATCCTTATGTATTGGCCGAAATGGAGTCAGCGTTTGATACTGAGTCTGGCCAAGGCTTAGCCAACTTCGATGCGGCCATCTTCGGTCACATTGGTTTTGCGACCAGTAACTTTGTCCGTAGCTTCTGGTTAGGTCTGACATCAAGCCGTTTCTCTAACGCGCCTTACTCAGATAAAACCAAGCGTTATTATCAACATATGAACCGTTTCAGTGCTAACCTTGCCCTGCTATCAGACTTAGCGATGGCAACCTTAGGCGGTAACTTAAAACGTAAAGAGCGTATTTCTGCCCGCTTAGGCGATCTGTTAAGCCAGTTATACCTCGCTTCTGCGACCTTAAAACGTTATCAAGATGAAGGCCGTCAAACCGACGATCTACCACTGGTACAATGGGCGGTTGAAGATGCTCTGTACAAGTTACAGGCTTCATTAGACGATTTACTGGATAACTTCCCTATGGGTCTGGGCGGCGTATTACGCGCCATCATGTTCCCATTTGGTCGTCCACTGAAACGTCCAAGCGATGTGTTAGACCATAAAGTGGCTAAGATCATGCAAACCCCTTGTGAAAGCCGTGATCGTTTAGGTAAAGGTCAATTCTGGACTAACTCTGAGCACAATGCTGTGGGCATCCAAGAGCAAACGCTGAAGGATATTCTGGCCGCCGAACCTTTATTCGACAAAGTCTGTAAGGCCAGTGGCAAACGTTTACCTTTCATGTGGTTAGATAAAGTCGCTGCTGAAGGTAAAGCCTTAGGCGTACTAAGCGACAGCGAAGTACAACTGTTGGAACGTGCCGAAATCGGCCGTATGAAGTCTATAAATGTGGATGACTTCGACCCAGCAGAACTGCGCCCTGAAGTGGTTTCTACCACTTCACAGGAACGAGCCGCTTAATCGCTAAGCGGCACTAACTAAGCCCATCAAAATAAACAAAAGGCACTACAATCTAGTGCCTTTTTTATTTTCGTCTCACTTAACTGGCTTATCTCTTCGTAAATACCAAGCTCATCCTTAGCTAACCTTGGCCTTGCCTATTATCCCTTCGCTAGAGTTTCATCAGATGTATTAATGTTATCTTGTGCTTCAACCTCAGGTTGCGTTTGTTCCGCCGCCTTGATTTGCGCTTGCAGCTCAAGTCGTTGACGTTCAGCTTCTGCTTTCTGATCAGCCTTGGCTTTTTCCTCAACTTTTGCTTTGTCTTGGGCAGCTTCTTCCACCGCTTTGGCCTGGGCCTCTTTGGCTTCTTGCTCAGCAATCGCCTGCTGAGTTTTCGCTTCTTCAAGGGCTTCAACGGGCAATAAACTAATCAACTCAATGCCGTTGGGGAATTGGTTGTTATTGCCTGACACAATCACAACTTTACCTTCTTTGGTTAGATACACTAACGGCAATGCCGTTTCACCATAACGTTTGCGGAAATGCTCAAAGGTGAAGTTTTCAGTTAAGTTAGTGACTTTAAGTTGCGCCCCTTTCGACATTTGACTAGCGATTTTGGCATAGGAAACCGTATCACCAAACAAACATAGCCGCTGTTTGTAAGTCTCAGATAATTGATGGCGCGCGCTGCCCTGCTCGGCATTATTAAGGCCAAAAACCTTTTTAGCGCCTAATACATCTTGAAAATAGAACGTCACTAGCGGGTTTAACTGCTTGTAGGGCGACATGATCAGCACGCGACCAATTCCTGTTAGATCCATATAGGTTTCAGCATGTTCCGAGGCAGGGTTACCAAAATAGACCGGAATATTATCCATCCGCGCAAGACGAATATTATCCCAGTTGCTGTCGGCCAGCAGCACTTTGACATCTTTGCTTTTTAAGATTTTTGCCAGCTCGCGGGAAAACTTGGAGGCACCAAAAATTAATAATCCTTGCGCCGAACCCGACGTGACCCCAAGGTATTTCGCCCAGCGGCCCGCGGTTAGGCTTTGGATCACCACGGTGCCGATAATGATTAAAAACACTAAAGGTACAATGGCTTCGGCGCCCTGCACATTGTTTGCCTCTAACTTAATGGCGAATAATGAAGACACAGCCGCCGCCACAATCCCCCGCGGAGCAATCCAACATAGGAACCACTTATCGGCCTTTGATAATGACGTGCCTATGCCAGATACCCAAATACTAACTGGCCGTGCGATCAGCATGGTCACAGCGAGTACACCAATGCCGCCCCAGCCTAAATCCAACATGGCATTCGAGTCGAGTCTCGCTGCTAACAGAATAAATAATGCGGAGATCAGCAGAACTGTCAGTGTTTCTTTAAATTCAAGGATTTCAGCAATATCCACGCCGCGCATATTCGCCAGCCAAATGCCCATCACAGTCACGGTGAGCAATCCCGATTCTTCCTGCAACAAATTTGAGCCGACGAAAATCCCCAGCATTAGGGTTAATACTGCGGTATTACGTAAATAGTGTGGCAACAAATTGTGGCGGATCACTTGGCCAATTAAGTAACCTGATGCAGCGCCTAAGCCTAAGCCAAGTGTGAGCATAGAACCTAGTGCATAGAGTACATGGCTAGTTTGATTGCCAGATACCGTTATATATTCAAACACTAATACCGCTAGCAGCGCGCCAATTGGGTCAATCACAATCCCTTCCCAGCGTAAAATACTCGCGAGCTGCGACTTTGGCCTAACGCTGCGCAGCATTGGTACTATCACAGTTGGCCCCGTGACCACCACCAACGCACCAAATAGCAGTGCAACTTCCCAGCTAAAATCCAGCAGATAAAAAGTGACGGTACTGATACAGCCCCAGGTGATCACCATGCCGATACTCACTAAGTGAGTCACCATGCGGCCATGATCTTTAATCTCTTTAAAATTGAGGGTTAATGCGCCCTCAAACAGGATCACGGCAACGCCTAGGGAAATAATCGGAAACAGTAAATCCCCAAATATTGCATCGGGATTTAATACTCCAAATGCTGGACCTAGTAGTAAACCACAGAGTAGTAGCGGTAAAATTGCTGGTAATCTCAACTTCCAACCAAGCCATTGACAAAAAAGCGAAAGCACGCCGATGAGTGCTAGCATCCCAGTGATTTTTTCAACCATAAAACATCCTTTCGTTAGGTGAGGCATGCGATTGTGGATTTAACCTAACACGCTTTTTCATTCAGGAAAATAAACGGTTAATGATAACAATAGCAGTAAAAAGCACGCTCTAGTGATGCAAATAAGTTAGATGATATTCAACTTTATTCGCATACCAAGGGAGTTCGAAGGGTTACATTGCTATATAGGAAACACGAAAGCGACAGAGAATAAAGTTGCAGTCTATTCAGCAAGTTGGGATAAGTTAGTGATCGAATAAATATGTAAGATCTAAATGCCCACAAATGTATCTTGAGTTAGAGATTAGCTAATTTTAGTTTTATTTGCTCATCGGGTAGCTTATTCAATATTTCATCGGGGATTCTGCCGTGATATTTAGTGGCGTAGTGTGCCAAGCATAATAATAAGGCTAGATTATGTTCAACATTACTCACCTCAGGCTCTGCGCTGGATAAAATGTTGTCACATAAGGATTCGCTATACCCCCAAAGCGTTAAAAGATAGGCTGATATAGAGACGATGAGTTTTCTCACTGGCCACTCCGTAAATTGAGTCGCAAACGAATCTTGCCAAATACGAGATGCCAAAATCAACTCACCTATTGACGACATTAAAGCGGCAATAAATAGCTCTTCTTGTAGACTCTTTTGTAAATTAAGTGCTTTAGCGATTTTTTGAGCGTTAAGCGCTAACTGATACGCATGTTCGTTAATTCTACTCTGTGCAGACTTATCAATAATCGACGTCGCCGATTGCTCAATGGCGATAGAACTAATAATCGCGCTAGTTAAATCCACCCCTAAGCGTTTGATAGCCTCTTCAATTGACAGTGTTGTGCGGCTAAAACCCAAAAACGCGGAGTTTGCGAGTTGTAATAATTTGGCGGTAATAATTGGTTCGTGGGCAATAAGATCAACAATATCGGCGGCTTCGGATTGCTGATTTAGAAGCACTTTGCGGACCTGTTGCACTATGTCTGGCAGAGGTAGTAATAAAGCACTTGCGCCCAACATTGCTCTAACGTCTTGGGAGAATGGCAATTTATGAACCCGTTCCACTGAGGTCAGAAGTTGTACAATATCCTGTTCATTAAAGGGTTTACTCAATACAAAATGAGCCGTTTTGCCCGCTTTGCATACTACTTCCTCTGTCGTGTCACCTGTAAGTAACGCCCTAATTGCCTGGGGATAATGTTTTGAAACCTCAACGAGTACCCTATCGCCATTAACATCAGGCATTAAATAATCGCAGATAATAAGATCGACATTAACATCATTAGCTATAGATTTTGCCCAGTTTAGGCCATCCTCTTCAGTCCAAAACTGCCAGTCAGGTCTCAGTCTTTTCGCTAGTCGCAAGAGAGCTCTAAGCATAAAACTGTCATCATCAACAAAGAGTACATTAAACATAACTCTCTCCTAAGCCATTGTGGCTGAAAGACTTTCAAAAGAAGCCAATAGCGCTAAATACTCCTCTTCAGATTGCGGTTTAGAAATGCAGTATCCTTGCACTACATCACAACCTAAGGATTTGACAATATTGAGTTGGTCCAATGTTTCAATACCCTCGACAACCACTTTCATGTTCAGATCATGTGCTAACCTGACCACATTAGCCACTAAACTTTCAGTATTCAAATTACTTTCAATATCGAGCACAAGTGAACGGTCAATTTTTAGTACATTAATAGGCAGTTTACTCAAGTAACTCAAAGATGAATAACCGGTACCAAAATCATCTATCGCAATACTGATACCGAGTTCAGCAATCGCCTTAAGGGTGATCGCGCAATCTTCAAGGTTATTAAGCAAAAAAGTTTCGGTTAATTCAAATTCTAAATCTGTCGGTGAAACGCCTGTCAGCTGAATATGATGCTTTATCCAGTGAATAAAATCAGGCTCAGTTAACTGTCGACCAGATATATTAATTGCCATTTTTCCAAATTGAATGCCTTCACTCCGCCATCTGGCCGCAGTAATAAAGGCCGTTTTGAGTACCCAATAGCCAATATCCACCATTTGGCCATGTTGCTCAGCTAAAGGAATAAATAACGCAGGTGAAACCATCCCAAATTCGGGGTGCTGCCACCGAATGAGGGCTTCACAGCCGGACAAATTATATTTGGCAAAATCAAGTTTTGGCTGAAAATGCAGAAAAAGTTGACGCTGTTGCACCGCATGAAATAACGCCTGATTTAATGAGATCTGGTGTTTTTTTCGTTCAATAGCTTGCTGATCATAACGCATGAACATCCGGACTGAGTCTTCTGCCATCATCAGATTACCCAGTAATAAATTATTCAGAACGGCTCGAGGCTCATCACCATCGTCGGGTATAAGACAGTAACTAACAGCATAATCCAACTTAGATGAGGTCAAATTAGCTTTACCAGTCACGGGGTCAATAATTAAAGCGGCCTTCTGTAAAGCGTCCATCTCGGAGGTAATATCAGGTAAACAAAGCACAAATTGTTCATTCGCTAGTAGTGCAAGCTCCCCTGCCGTACCAGTGGAATTAAGTAGCTGTAATGCAATATGCTCGATAGTCCGCTGCGCTTCTGAATAACCAATCATGCGGCTCCAGAGTTCAAAACTTTTGATCTTGATAACAACGAGAACCATAGCTCTGCGAGAATTGAGATATTGTGTCATCATCGAGATAAGCTGCTGATAATTAAGCAGCGAAGGAAGTTCAAATGCCGTGTTTAGCAACTCTCCATCAGTCACGGGATTTAAACACAAAACGACTCCAGAAGGGCCAGCTAAACGACAACTCACTTCTAATTCTGTGTGATTCAATAACCTAATAGATACACTCTGACCGATTGCAAATGTCTGTTCCTGCAAGGTTAACCTATCTGTTTCAACCAAAAACTCATCAAGCAAACGTCCCTCGACCAAGGTTGAACCCAAGAGCTTTGTCGCCGCAATATTAGCATGCACAATTTGATTAGATGGGGATATCTCGAGTAAGGCATCGGAACTAGCCAACAACATTTTTTGGGATTGGCGTTGAAAAATCTGTTTGTTGTGATGCGTAAATGCATTCGCTATTTCTTCAAGTAACTCGTTATCTTCCCAAGGTTTTTGCAGAAAACGATACGCACTACCCGCATTAAGTAATGATTTCACCGACTCAAAATCTGAATAACCACTAATGACAAGCCCGACGACTTCAGGATATAAGCGTTTGATTTTAGAAAGTAACAGCCCTCCATCCATATAGGGCATTCTAAAATCGGTCAAAACAACTTTACAATCATAAGTGAGTAATAGGTTTAACGCTTCTTCTCCACTTTGAGCAGTCTTTACCGAATAGCCAGAACGAGTTAATAAGCGTTTTAGGGCCTTTAAAATGCCAACATCGTCATCGACTAGTAGTAAAGAGTTATCCATTGTGGCCTCTAGCTTAAGAGCATATTTACTCTGTCCAATAGATCATGATTATCAAAAGGTTTTGCTATCGCATCATCCGCACCTAATCTAATCGACTCTGCTAACTCTTTAGGTGAAAGCCCTGATAATACTAAAATTTTAATATTTGCTAACTCCGGTCGCTCTCGAATAAATTGGATAACTTCAAAACCATTCAACCCAGGTAAGGACAGGTCAAGAAGAATTAAATCTGGCTTTTCAGCAATAATTTTCACCCCAGCCTGAAAACCATCCTGTGCTGATAAAATTGCAAAGGGTGTTGAATGGAGTGCCCGCCTGAGTGCATTTCGCATCGATAATTCATCATCAATGATAAGAATAGACTTTTTATCAGCCATTAACTCATTATTATTTGAGGCTAAAAAGGCTTCTGGCATTGGCATGTTTTGTTGATGTAGAAAACTAATGAAGTCATCAACCAAGACTCGATAATTACCCCGTCCAGGTAATTTGTGACCTTTTAATTGACCTTTAGCGATCCAGCGACTCACTGTGCGTTGATGAACATCGCAATATTGAGCAATATCGCTTGGCTTGAGCGTTTTCATGCTCTCGTACCCATGATTATTCTTGCTTAGTTAACACTTATAGCATAATTTTAATCTATAAGACAAATAGGACAAATGCGATAGGTGACTTAATGCCAACCCCATCTGAAAGCACTCTGCCATTGATTTTGTGTGTAGACGATGAAGCCAGTATTCTAAAATCGCTACAGCGGCTTTTTATCGGTAAGGAGCTGCAGCTTTTATTGGCTGATAGCGGGAGCCAAGCTTTAGAGTTAATGAAGCAGCATAGAATCAATGTCATTATCACCGATATGCGTATGCCGAATATGACGGGGGCAGAATTTTTAGCTAAAGCGGCGGTATTACAACCAGACGCTTACCGCATTTTAATGACCGGTTATGCTGATCTTGCCTCGACGGTCTCTGCAATCAATCTTGGAAAAATCCACAGATATGTTCAAAAACCTTGGGATAATCAAGAACTATTAACTGTGGTTGACGAAGGATTAGCAATGTACCACTTAATTCGTCAAAACAAACAACTTACTGCCAAGGTAGCCGCACAAAACAAACAGTTAAAAGAACTCAATAACACCCTTGAGGAAACCGTTCAAAAACGTACAGAACAACTTAAGCAAACACTATTAAAATTCAAAAACTTAGCAAGTGAACGACAAAAAGATGAAGCTGCTACCTTAGAGGTACTCTACAATATCATCGTGAGTTATCCACCACTCAGTGGCGAACTGGCCCGTAAAATCAGCGCCACCTGCGAATATCTTGCAAATGCATTGCAATTGCCCGCAGAACAGGTAGTTACGATAACAAAAGCGGGCTTATTTTCAGAAATCGGTAAAATCGCGCTCCCCACCAAAATAGCTGAAACGGCATATACCGACCTCTATGATCGTGAACGTCGTTTATTTAATGAACATCCATTACATGCTGAAGAGATCTTACTGCCGGCGATACATTTAAGCGAAATGTCACTCATCATCGTCAATCAATTAGAACGCTTTAATGGCGGAGGTGAACCCGCTCAAAAAGCAGGCGTAGACATCCCTCTTGGGTCACGAATATTGGCTGTAGCGAGAGATTTTTGGCTGCATGTTGAAGGCCGATACGATGGTAATAAAAAAAGCATGGCTGACGGCTTTGACGCAATAAAACTACGCCAGGGCAGTTATTATGACCCAGTGATAGTCAACGCTTTGTCAATTTTAGTCACTTCCGAAGAAGTAGACATAGCAAACAAAGCTAGAAGAGGACTACAAGTGAGTGCACTCAAAGCCGGTATGAAATTAAAGCAAAACTTATACAATCTTAAGCACATACTGCTGTTGCCTGAAGGACATATACTAACCTCTGCTTCACTTGATAAATTATCAAAGTATCAGCTAAAACATAAGGAACAATTGTTAGTTGAAATAGAAACAAACTAAAGCTTAAAACATTATAGATCAATGGGATGACTTAAATATATGACTCCCTGAATACATGTAAAATGCCCACGCTGTGATGTTAAAAGTCCGACAGGAGCGAAAATATTCAACAGTTATCATCCCTATGACCATTGAGGTGATTATTGGCAAGCTAAACGAAGCTATACTCAGTGTTGATACAAAGCTAACTTTCATCCCTTCCATTAGCATTTGTAACGTTGACATACGTGCTCTCTTTCAACTGTGTCAAAACGACTAATACTCTTATAAAGTTAGCTGTGCAATTTGGACTATTGAATGAATAAAAATGACCAACAGCAATTGCTGATACAATTAAGAGCAGAAAATCAGGAATTATTAGAGTTTAAAATACTCAATAATTTAATTTCAAAATCGATGCAAGCTTTGACGGAAAACATAGACCAAGCTATGCCCTTTAGCGTCTTATTTTCACTAGTCAAACAGGAGTTAAAACCTGATCTTCAATTAATCGTAACTTGCAACCCAGAAAGTACTGAACTGAGTATTTTAGCATGCACACATGAGGAAATAATTGGAAAACACATTACATTCGAAAATACTAAAACTGTAAAATTTGAATTTAGAGAAACAACAGTGATCAATTTAGACTCTACCTCTAATTGGTCAAGCACACTAAAACGCCTATTGCCCCAAGCGACATCAGCATTAATTCAGCCTGTAAAATTTAACAACAGTGATTATGCAATCATCTTACTAAAAAAAGAGCCCTATAGCTTTAACTCTGGAGCGAAAACTATCATATCAAACTACTGTAGTTTTATCGCAAACACACTCACATTGAGAGACTATCGCCATATTGCAGCTGAACGCGAAAGTTTATTTGCACAACAAAAAAGAATTGAAAACAGTTTAGCGAAACAAGGAAAATTAGCGGCAATTGGTCAACTTGCAGCCGGCGTTGCCCACGAATTGAATAACCCACTAGGATTTATTTATAGCAACTTTAACATGCTTGATGTGTACTTAAAAGATATCAACTCATTCATAAGCGAAGTAAACAATACATATCCAGAAATTAATAAGTCCGTTAAAAAGTACAAGCTTGATTTTATATTAAAAGACAGTATTGAATTAATTAATAAAAGTCAAGAAGGTGCTAGACGTGCGAGAGATATTATTAAAAACCTACGTAACTTCTCACATCCAGATGAACAAACCATATCAACTATAAACATAGTAAAGCTTGTTGAAGATACGGTAAAGATAGCTAAAGTCAATCTAAAAAAACACATAAAAATAAATTTAACTCATCATTTAGAAAGTGCATTAGTCAAAGGAAACACAACACGACTAAGTCAAGTAATATTAAATATTATAAACAAATCCTATTATTCAATAAAACATCAAAAAGGATTAATTGAAATAGATATCACGAAGATAAATCATTGGGTAAACATTGAAATAAAGGATAATGGGAACGGTATACATGAGACTGATATACCACATATCTTTGAACCTTTTTTTACAACAAAAGAAATTGGTGAAGGTACTGGGTTAGGGCTATCAATATCAAGAGCTATAGTAGAGCAACACAATGGATTTATTACTCTTGACTACACAGGGCCTTCGGGCACAAAATTTGTTATAGGTCTACCGGAGTCTAGCCATGCTAGCAATAATTAGAAGACATAATAAATCCATTAAGAAACATCGAATATTATTCTTATTATATTGTATTATCATTGGATTGGTTGCTAATTTATCAGTTGTAACCGTTCCAATTGTAGTACCTCTCAATGTAGGCAATGTGGCAGCTTTATTGATTCTTGCACGTTTAGGTCCCTTGTGGGCGTTAGTATGTTTTGTTTTTGTTGCATCTCCACTCCCCTCTTTTATTGCTATAATACTAAGCCTTATACAAGTCGTATTATTTAATATTTATATTAAAAAAAATAGCTCAAACACAACGCAAATTTCTGTGATTTATTTTTTAGCAGCTATTCTCGTTATAAAAATGTTTTCACTGGAAGCTATAAAGGATAATTTATCCTTTTTGATTATATATTGCTCTTTATCAACGGCATTATTTATTTGGAGTATAAAAGCTGCACGTTTACTCCTTGCATTATATGTTAATAATGAGCAATTAAGAAAACAGTCATTGCAACATCAACTATCTTTTAGAGTCGGATTATACACAGCAATCCCTGCAACATTACTGATTACACTTGGTCTCAATGGACTAACGAGTTTAGAACTTGTGAAACAAATGGTTCATTATCAAAATGAAGTTAACTCTCTTAAGGACAATATTGAGTTAAAACTAAAAGATTACATCGTAAAGATTGAAACTATTGTTAATACAACAGAAAAACAAGTTACCAAAAACACTTTAAAACTTCTTGTGGAACAATCTCCAGAATTTATATCTTCACTTGTAACAGATAATAATGGTATTGTTAGAGATTTCTACAAAGTTGATGCTAACAAAAACAATCTCGGCAACTTAAACGTTGCAGATCGTCCCTATTTTTATTTGGTAAAACAAACAAAAACATCTTTTATAAGTGATACCTTCAAAGGAAGAACACTCGGAGATGATCAATTATTTGCTGTAAGCACACCTATAATAAGAGAAAATAAATTTGATGGTGTTCTACAATTAGCAATAAAACTTAATTCATTACTGACATTATTTGATAAACATAATGATAGTATTTCACATCGTATACTCATAGATAAATCGGGAAGAAAAGTATGGGGAAACAATGTAAGTGGTGATATCGGCAGTGTCTGGACTCGACCTAAAGATAGCGAGCCGATGAAAGAAAAATTTTTAAGAAAAAGTATATTCAACCCACTTAATCCTATTACATTTAGCAAAGATGCGCATCACTTTATCATCAATGAAAAAATAGGTTTAACTGGTTGGAAGTTATATTTTTTCATTGACACGAACGATCTCTTCATAAAACTTTCAATTTATTTTTTTCTTGCTCTAGCCTTAATCACTATAATATTAGAAACATCTGTTAGACTATCAAAAAGATTTGTAAAAAACTACACACAGGCATTGGAGCAATTGGTAGATTACACTCAGCAATGGGATGGCAAAACCTTAAATAGCAAAGTATTGAATCTTACTCAATCGGCGCTTGAAATTGACACTTTAGCGCATAGCTTTATAAATATGCAACGACGAGTAACTGGTGCTCACAACGCAACAATATCATCAATGAATGAGGTAAGACTTCTTAATGAAGAGTTAGAAGAAAGAGTTGAAAAACGAACAAGAGAATTAGAAGAAGAGCGCGATAAAGCAAATCATCTAGCGGCAATTAAAACTAGATTCCTTGCTAATATGAGCCATGAAATTCGTACTCCAATAACGATAATTAAAGGTTTCACTGAACAAATTTTACCCATTACCCATGGTGAAGTACATACTGCTCTTTGCAAAATTGAACAAAATATATCTCACCTTCAAAGTATCATTAATGACATTTTAGACGCGGCTAAAATTGATGAAGGAAAAATGACTATAGCTGAGCAATCGTTTGCTATTGAACCGCTTTTAAACAGCTTAAGTGATGCATTAACTGTTTTAGCACATTCGAAAAATTTAACCACTCAGTTAGACATTAATCTATCAAATATTAAATATATAAAAACAGACCCTTATAGACTTAAGCAGATATTACTCAATTTTATTAGTAACGCAGTAAAGTTCACGCAAAAAGGTACTATAAAATTAGTTGCGAACATAACAGATAAAAATGAGTTATATATTGCAATTATCGACAACGGCATTGGTATTTCATCTGAACAAGCATCAAGTTTATTTCATGCATTTACTCAAGCAGACTCCAGTACCAGTAGAGATTATGGCGGAACAGGTCTAGGATTATTTATCAGCAAACAATTAGCTAATGCTATGTCTTTACAACTTAATATGCATAGTACAGTTGGGATTGGGTCTTGTTTCTCTATCACATTACCCGCAGAAAAATTAATTAATAATGTTGCCATAACGCATGATGAAATCAACATTATTCAAAATGAAATCATAGACTGGAAAAAGAAAAGCATCTTATTTGTTGATGATGTAGAGGATATTAGAGACTTAGTAGCCATTTACCTAAAAGATACAGGAATAAGTATAGATTTTGGTGTCAATGGTGAAGAAGCAATACAATTAGCATCTCTAAAACATTACGATCTGATCATATTAGACCAACAAATGCCAGTTATCGATGGACTTACCGCTGCAAATACAATACGTGCGATGAATAAAAATATTCCTTTATTATTATTAAGTGCTGATATTTTTTATGATGACAGTGAAAAAAATAGCCCTTTCAACAAAAAAATCACAAAACCTTTTAGCAAACAACAGATCATTGATACCTTGCAATATTTTCTGGGAGAAAACCAATCAACATATAATAAGCAAAAAAAAGAAGATGACATATTAGATAATGATTTAACAATTGAATATCTAAAAACCTTACCTAATACATTGTCTTTATTAAAGCAACTTATCAATGATGGAGAAGTAAAAAAGTTAGGACATGAATTACATAAGCTAAAAGGAACAAGTGCGTGTTTAGGGCTTAGCAATATATCGTCATGTGCGGCTCATCTCAATGTGCAACTAAAAAATCGAATGATAACCCTAGATGAAATCAACGAATTGTCAACCGCTATAACGGATGCACTTTTAGCTGAAAATGAAAAATAATAGGATATAATATCAATGATAACACATGAGTCAGACCTAACACTCAAAAACATCAGCAGGAGTTAAGATTGGTAATATCACAGTGAAAGAAGTGCCCACACCTAAAGTAGAAGTGACTTTAATCTCACCTTTATGCTTTTGAACTATACTGTAGGATAATGATAAACCAAGCCCTGTGCCTGTTCCGACAGGTTTGGTGGTGTAAAAAGGTTCAAATATTTTACGTATATCTTGTGCTGCAATACCAGAACCAGTATCACGAATAACAATCACAAATTCTGATTCTGTCGCACTTACATCGATAGATATTTCACCTCTTTCCTCTATAGCTTGCGCAGCATTAACTAACAAATTAAGGAATACTTGATTAAGCTGCATTGGCTGACAATATAGCTCTGGCAAATTATCCTGGAAATTACGAAGAACAACAGCTTTATATTTAATTTGGTTAGCAGCAATTTTTAATGTATTTTCAACACCCTCTATTACATTAGCATATTGCCATTCACTACTATCTACATGAGAAAAAGACTTGAGGCTTTTCACTATTACGGCAACGCGATCTAATCCCTCAATCGATTCATTGATTAAATCAGGTAAATCTGAGCATATAAATTCAAACTGATGTCGCTTCAACATATCTTGTTCAAGTGCAAAATAAGGAGGAGACCCAATCTTATGTACTAGTTTTTGATAAAAGCTAAGTAATTTCAATAACTTATCATTATAATCTTGTAAGCTTTGTAAATTTGAATTCACAAAACCAATTGGATTATTAATTTCATGAGCAACACCTGCAGCTAACTGCCCAATTGCGGCCATTTTTTCAGATTGTAATAATTGATTCTGAGCAGCCTCTAGTTTTTTATTGAGAAGACTCAGTGCTGTATGCTCTTGTTCCAATTGTTCAGAAAGGCATTTTTGTGCTTGGTAATAACTTGCAAGCTCAGTTACATCTTGCACAATTAAACAAACTGTTTTCACTTGATTATTTTCTATATCGAGCGGGAAAAACTCAATATTTTGGTACATAGCAGTTTCTTCACCTGTAATAGGCCGACTGCTACTAAAGTCAAATACATGTGGACGATGTTCCCAATATGAGAAACTGGCATTATTAAGCACAAAAACGCTATTAATTTTTTTTTGAAGAAATTTTGCGGCATCAGGGAATAACGTGAGTAAGTTATTTTCGTGTGTAACTGACTTATTATCGGTTGACAATCTATCGGTAAAAAATTCATTCCAGTAAATAATTTGATAAAACTCATCAACCACACAAATTCCAAGTGGTAAGCGTGAAGTAAGCTTCTGCAATAGCTGTGACTGACTCATAATTACTCCAACAGCTGCTGTAGTTTCGCTAATAAAGTTTGAACTGATGCCTCTTCCAAACAGATCACAACTTTTGAGTCAAACTGACTCACTTCCACTTTAAACTCAACCTCCATCATTAAAGTACTTGCCCATCTATAGTGGTAATGCTGACTAGCCGCATTGTACATTGTCGGCATACTTAACTTTGCGTTTAATGAAAGTTGCTCAGCAAATCCGGTTAAACATGCACCAGCTAAAATATTAGCAAGTTCTAATAACAATTCATTTAACCGGTCTTGAGTAAGTGGCAGTTCATACTCCATTAATGTACCAATCGCATCGCAGCCCTGCTTAGATAGCGTTGAAATAACTTCACCTTTAATACTGCCTAAAAATGATTGGCGTGTGTACCACATTGCCTCGTCCGATAGCATAGAGACAAATTGTTCAGGAGTAACATCACTGATTTTAGGAATTGATAGTGTAATTTTCGCTTCGATTAAACGAGCAAGTGAATTAGCTGCTTGCCCCATAGAAATATTCATCAATTCCTGGAGCGCGTCTCGCTGTTCTTCAGATAGCAACATGTTCATATTAGCCCCACATCGAAAAGTGCTTCTCTTAACTGTGCGGGTTGTAACGGTTTTTGTAAGAAACGAAAAGCACCTAGGGAATCAACTAACAATTTAGCTTCTGGCTGTATATCTGCACTTATCACAATCACAACCGTCTTTGATTGTTGTTCATGAAGACATTTAAGTACTCCAAATCCATCAAGTTCAGGCATGGTCAGGTCAAGAAATAGTACCTCAGCCTTACCTGAATTAGCTGCTTCTAGGGCCTCTTTTCCATTGCACGCTTCAGTGATCTCAACATCCCAGTCCTCCGGTAAAGCTCGTCTTACCGCTTTTCTGGACATTAAAGAATCATCAGCAATTGTGACAGGTATTGGCATAGCATCACCTCATGAGTGTCTCATCTGTCTTATATTAGTCGTTATTCACTATGCGTCAACATTGAGCCAGAAAAATAAAAAGCGACATCTACAACTTCACATAAAAACCTTCTCAAAAACAATAATTACAATAACATACTTAATTTATAAATAATAAATTCTTGCATTGAACAATGCCCAACTCACTACATTATTAGTTCACTATCTAATAATGTTCTTACTGCTACCTGAATCTCTACTATTGTAAAAACTAGAAAAATAGACTTTGTATTAACCATGATTTGCAATTGTTTATTTTACAAAATTAAAATGGACTTAGTAATTTTGCTTTTAGCTTTTCAACTATTGATGGCTGTACTCTTTTTATATCTTTACACCCACACTCTGGGCATTCTTTTCGTAAATCGTTAGGTAACAAAACATCACTTTTAGGTGCCCTAACTGAACTCCACTGACATTTAGGACAAACAAGTTTGTATGGTTTAGGAGGAAATGGCATATAAGATTTACTCACTGTTTAATTTTTCATTTTTATAAGTAATTAAAAAATAAAACATTGTTAGGTTGTTTGTGTAAGTGGCGATTTAGCATATAGGCCACTTACACATATTGTTATTCAAACAAGTCTTAACATTAACCTAGACTAATGCTTTTTTGCGCAGCAAGTTTAAGTTTTTGTCGAAGATCTTCACATTCAGTCAGCAATTGTTCGAGTTCTGAAGAATCAAGCATCTGTCCAGATATAGGGAATGCCTCATCAACACGATCGTATAGCGTTGTTCCACCTATCTCCAGCGCATCAAGCTTGAAGTCATTGAACTTACGTGCATGCTCTTCCTGTTGCTTAAGGTCAGCCTGAAGTGCTCGCTCATATTTATCAAATACATCATCGATCTTGTTGCCGATTTGGCCGACGATATCAACTTTGTGGTTAATAGAACGCAGAAACTCTGTTAGCTTTTGTCCACTAACTGCATACTCTTTTTTGCGTGTAGATGAATAAGCACATATTCCAGCGAAGCCGATACCTGCAAAATACAAATCATCAGCAACCTGTTGCATGATTAATTCAATATCATCTTCAGATTTTACATCAGCCTTGTTCAGTACAATGTACAACAAACTGTCACTAAACGGTGTGGCTTGAATAAATTCAATATCGGACTGTGTGATAGTTCCCGCAGGGTCTAGGCCTATCACCCAAATCAATGCAGATGCCTGCTTGATCAGTGATGCGGCAGTGGCACGATCCGCTGCAGCCGAGCCACCGAATGTTCCGGGGTTATAACCAGGGGTGTCGATTATGCATAAGTTGTCAAAAAGCTCGACTTCCATAGGTACATTAACGCTGATAAATGGCAGTATACGCCTGAGATCGAAACCAAAAGCTTTAACGTATTCGTGAGACATAGCGCTATAGATACTTGGTTTTAAATGAATAGAACCACCATTGTATGAATAGCCTTTAATTCTGGTTTCATCAGCGCAAACGACATAACTGGGAACTACAGTCACCGGGTTTATCCCCGTAGCCAATTGAACGTCTTGCCCTTTAATGAAACTGTTTACAAACGCCGACTTACCGCTACTAAAGCCACCAGCAATACTCACAATCGTCTTCCCAGCGATGCTGGGAAAGTTATTCACCATGCGTATTTCTGCCAGAATTGCTTGCATTGCTAGTATAGCTTGCGCTTCATCGGCAAGTGACGACTCGCGATTGGCAAAGTCCATAAAATCGTTGTCAATCAAAGTTGTCAATGCCGCCAGTGCATCATTACGCGGTGGCTGCTGCGCCAATACTGCACTGATCAGCTCAAATTTTTCTGTCAGCGATAAATGCTGTTGATTAATGTCTTGGTAGTTGTTCTGCAGATGCTGATGAGAAAGCTTTAGTTCAATACACTGCTCAGTCAGTTGCTGGTTGGTGTCGTACAGACCATCAAACTTGCTTTGGGCATCATTTAGATGTGCCCTCAGTTCTGCCGCCAGTTTTTTGCGCTGAAATAACCAAAACCGTGAAAGCGCTTCAAGCGCTGGCAACGCCTGTTCAAAGATTCTAGGAGCTTGGGTCACAGTACTACCTCCTCACACTTGCGCAACAAACGTTTCAGTCGGTCGATTGTTTGTGCAGCATGGTTAATCTGGTCCTTGAGCGCGTTAATTTTGCGCTGGACTTCATTAACAAATGAGTCAGAAATCCTAGTGGGAGCATTGAGTTTGACATTGTCGATAAAGGTGCTGATTTTGTTTTCCACCTTGCCGCCCAGCGAGCCCACGAAGTCGTCGGCAACATCTTTGAACTTCACGGCCTCGGAGTCCTTGAGTATCCCACGATTTTTCAGTTCCTCGGGCAGTTCGATGCCTAGGTTGAAGTTATCGTCCGGAATGGCTTGAATGACCGAAAGAATTGCCTGCTTAATCATTTGCCCATTGGTGTCTTTTTCCAAGATTTCGCGGATCTTGGGCGTCAGGTTTTCGCTGAGCTTCTTGTTCAGCATGTAGCGGGAGCCTTCAACCTTGGCGCCCAGCTCATACTGAATGTCATTGATGAAGTCGATAAGCGTTGACTCGACATGGCTGGTAATGAGCTTGCAGACTTTCACCTCTGTGGTGCCACCGCCCCACAGTATCCTAGCAAACCAGCTGCCAAGACCGTCGTTATCGATAGTGCGGGTTTCGGAGTAAGCGCTTTCGGCATTTTCCATCATATCTTTGGACTCTCGACGCAGATTGCTGGCAACTTTACGCATTTCGTCACGCAGCTTCTTGTGGCATTCGAACATAGTTTCGTTGAAGCAGGGATCCAACTCTAATGCCAGTTCAGATTGCTTGTATTTAAGCTCGTTGAGCTGCGCATTAAGCTGTTCAACATCGGCGTTTTTGATAAGCGCTATTTGGTTGCTAGCCAAGCTGATAAGCTGATGTTGAAATGCTTGTAAACTCTTGCGCGTACTGATGCTCAAGTTAGCGAGTTTGTCTTGGATAATTGCGGCTTTCTTTTCACGTACCTGAGCGAGCACGTCTTTTATTGCAGCAATGTTAGCTAGACTGTCTAGGCTGTTAAGTGACAGCGTCGAATTTTCGCGGTTAAAGTAGTCAGCATAATTGCCAGTTAGGTTTTCCCAGGTTGTTTTCTCATTGGAATCCCAACTTTCAGGGGTATCAAAGCGACGGTTCAAGCTGTGACACAAACCAGAACTATGCAATAAATTACTGCGCGCAGAGTTGATCAGATTGTCAAATACGCTGCCGACTTCGGGGTTACTCTGTTTGAGGGCTGCCAGCGTACTTTGAGCTCGCACCGAAAGTTGGTCGCGGATGTTATTTAAGGCATCACTCAGGCGTGCGCGTTTTTCGCTGCCATACAGTTGTGTATCCACTTGGCTTGCTATCAGTACTAGCTCCTGAATCCCTTGTTTTTGCGTAATCCGTCCCATCACTTCCAGGTCTTGTTCATTGAGGAACTGCCCAGCAGGACTAACAATAAACACCACATCGCAGGTTTTTAGTAATTCAACGGTTCGCTCTTCGCGGGACTGCACTGGGTCATTCATCCCCGGCGTGTCAATGATACAAATGTCGCGCAGTGCTTCGAGCGGCATAAAGACATGCACGCTTTTGGTAAATGGCATGAACTCGCCCTTAGCACCAACGTATTCATGCAAGCGCTCAGCTAGTTCTTTGGGGTTATTGGCCTGAATATCGCTTTGGAAGTTCTGGGGAGAACGTGCGGAACCCGAGCTTTGCATGCGTTGATACTGATCGTAAGCTGCAAACAGTGCTTCTTCGCGCTGCAGTTCGCTCTGTGCTCTTCGACTAGCCATATTGATAAGCTCTTTATTATCGCTGATTGGTGAGCCGTGGGGTTGTTGCTTTGAGCGACGTTTTATAAGCTCTTCCAAACATTCCTGAGTGCGTTTGTCTAAACGAGTTTTATATTGTTCAGCCTTATTTTTGATAATGCTGATATCCTTTTCACTGAAGAACTCGACCTTCGCCTGGAATGCTTCACCCCAGGTAATTGTTGTAAGCGCAGCGGTCATAGGCGTTGCAGCCTTTGGCAAAATAGGCTCGCCGTCAAAGATCAACGCATTTAGCAAAGACGATTTTCCTGCTTTCACGCGTCCGACGATGCCGATATTCATCAGCCTATTTTGCTCTTGCACTGCTTGAAAGGTCTGTTCAAGTTGTTGCGGGCTGTCGATGGCATTCATCCGCTTAAACTGCGCCAGTTCGGTGCCAAACAGGTCTTGATGACTGTCAGCTAACTTGTGAAGCGTTTCGCTGAAGGCGACTAATTTTCTACGTTCCATGAGTAACAAACCTTATTTATACAGATATTCGTTGGCAATGCTTTTTGCGGCGTTAGCAAGATGTTCAAGTTCGGTGGTTTTTTCGCTGAGCTGTGCTTCTTGTAGCTGATTACGCTGATTGAAAGTATCAATGATGTGTTTTTGTTTGTTGATCTGCTCTTCAAAACCTTCGCTGATTTTTTTCAGCAGGGCATTGAGTTGCTCATCGATAACTGCTGGCATTTTTCCTCGCAGTTCAGCTTTGATACCAGGGAATACATCCCCTGCCAGCTTCTGCCGGAATTTCTCGCGCTCATTACCGCGATTGAACATCTTGAGGATTTCAGGCAAAAAGATGATGACAAGTTCCAGTATTGGGTTAACCACTGTGGTAGTGACTGCCAGTACAGTCGAGAGGGTGCGGTACAACACTTTACCATCGCCATTTTTTGATTCGGAACTGTCGTTTAGTCGTTTCGACCAGTCACTCAACATTTCTGTGGTGCGTTCAAGCGAGAACTTCACTTTAGCAGTGAGTTCCTCGCTCCAGTTATTATTAATATCAAGTTCAGACATGTGATTACTGGTCGTAATCAAATCACTGGCTATACGGTCTACCATGCTATCAGAAACCTCCTGGAGTTCTGACTTGATAGTGCAGGCTAAGCTGTTGCGAATAATGTCGGAGAGAGTGCCAGACAGTGCATGTTGGTTTTTACTAAGAGATGCCAACTCCTCTAGAGAGTCATTGAGCGCTTTATCTACGTTTCGCAGGCACTTGTCGAGTATTTTGCCCGAGTATCGCTCCTTGAGGTCGGACTCAACATCCTTGCGTTGCTCTACTATTTTAGTCAGTGCATGCTCGAGTGAACGAGCCGTTTCTTCGCTTGCGGCTTTGTCCTTCTTGAGCATGCTCAGCGCTAAATTGATCTGAGCTTGTAGATCGAAGTTTTGATCTTTGAGGGCATCAATAAACAAATTTGAAAACATTACTTCAGGTTGCAAGGACATCAGCGCCTGAGCCAACTCATCTCCACCACGATTACCAACTGCAACTGCGGTATGGTGCTGACCAAAGTAAACTGAGAGTTGGTCATTGATGTAAGCTAGCACTTCATCAACCTGATCAGCCGCGCGAAGGTTACATTTGCTCAGCAAGAAAGTGAAGTCGGTATTGTAGGTTTTCAATTCATCAAGTTTACGCAGCATCGACAGAGTGATGTTGCCATCCTCAATACTTGTTAAAACAACAAAATGCACGGCACGCGGCAGATAGTAAGAAATCGCCTTATTGTGATTCTCTAGTGAAGATCCAAACCCAGGCATGTCAACCAGCACAAGCGGGGCGATGGCTCTTAACGCTTCACTGTTTAGATAAAGGCGTAGATGGGTAAATTCATTTGATCGACGGTTAATCGAGCTTAATGCTTCGACCTCAAAGCGCTCCTGCGAGCCATCAGCTCTGATAGCCAGAAGGTATGGCTCAGATGAATAACGCAATTCAGTAGCCAGTTCAGTTTCAGGAGCAATCCCCACAGGTAATACTTCATTATCTATCAGTGCATTTAGAAGTGAGCTCTTACCTGCACTGAAAGCGCCGATCACGGGGACAACAAGCTCCGTTTCCATCACTTTAGGAAGTAAAGTTTGATCGAAAGTAAATTCCTGGTCGTTTAACAACTCCTGCATTTTTTTCAAATAAGTCGCGAATTTTTTTTGACTGACGAGCATGATGATAACCTTCAAGTATTAATAGTTTGTGTGTAATTTGTGTGTTTCGATCAAGTAATCAAAGGTCGGCTTAAACTGGCTACCTGTGCGTCAAAGACACCAGCACTTCAACGTAGCAAATCTGGATTGCCGCATTTTGCTTATTTATTGGACAATTTATTGTAGGGATTGGTGCTGTTGTTTTATTCCAGCCACATTGGTTAGATTTAAAGGTCAGGGGCAAAGTAAGCAAAGGCATGTAAATATCCATATAAACTGCAAGATACAATTATAAATAAATTGTACACACATTTGCTACAGCTTTGTTTCGCAAAGTGCTTTTTTGCAGAAAATTTAATCTTTGCCTCACCTGAACTTTGGTTATAAAAATTTGAACTGATGCACTCTTCCTCGTTGAATCTTTCAACCAAGAAAAACCCAATCACTCCAGAGAGCCTGTATAAATTAGAGGGAGTATTTTGCATCTACTGCTTGAGTAAAATCGCATAGTAAACAGAATTCTCGCCCAAAAAAAAGGATTACGTGTTCCCAAAAAGTTTGACCGGAATTTTATAATCCGTATTTGATATTTACCGTAAATAACCTACTTACACATACTCGCCTCACGTTTTTTGTCATCAATGCATGAGGTAAAAGATAGCCAAACAGGTTATGTCTGTGGTGATGATAAGCTTATAAAAATGCATAAGAGCCTTATTAACAAAGGCTCTCTATGAAAATGCCATAATATACCAACAACATTTAAGATAATGTTTTGCGCCTTTGGCTCGCAATGGTTTTCAGCTCATCTGTGTTCCTCTTTAGGCTAGTTAATGATTATTCACCCAATGATCAAACTCATTGTGAGTCATGCAATAGTAAGGGCCTGTATGGCCGCATTTCCGCCGTACCAATAACCGATATTGTCGGTTTATTCGATAACTCAGCCAATTTTTGTTTCTCTGGATCACTTTAGGGCGCATGCCAGTTAAAATGTCATTGAACAGTATTTTTGTGATCAGTTGCTCTGCTCTATTGATGATTCGATAAGGCACTTTTGGCATGATGATTTCGATTTCAACACCCTCTTTCACTCTCACTTTTTGATGAATCATAGCGCCACCTATACATAACGCTGGGCGAATTTTGTGGCATCAAATCCCGTTTCCGCTAACGCCACATCAATTGGAGTGGTCAGCAACGGCCGACTTTTAAAATACCCCTGCGCGTTATTTCCATTTTGGAAAAATGCACCATCAGGACTGAGCATCAGATAAGAATTGGTCATGGAGTCGTTATTCTCGACCGACATAAAATGAGATACAGACTGGTGACGTTCAACAAAGGCATCAAACTGCGCATCACCAATAGTTTGAATTGAATCAAATACAGGTAACACGCGGAGCACTTTCCACTTATTCGGTCGAATATCCATCATTAACGCGGTGAAATCTTCTTCGGAATTAAATTGATTCACTACCGTGTTTATCTTTAACTCTGTGGTTAGAGAATGGTGTTTAACGTGTTGGAAAATAGTTTGCAAACGCTCTGGCGACAGCACGTTACCAGCCGCAGTAATTCGGCCAACTTTTTGCTGATTGTCAAAATGGCAGGAATCATAACTAATGCCCAATAACTGCAATTTATGGCTGTGCTCAGCAATAAATTGGTCACTAATCAAATGTCCATTAGTAATGATCGAGGTTTTAAAACCCAGTTCGATAGCGTAATCAAGCGCATCAATAAACCGCTGCTTAAGGAGCAAAGGTTCGCCCCCTGCAAAATTGAGCCGCACACTCTGATATTGAAGCTGCTGTTGGATAGGATTGGGCGAAAGAAAGTACTGCGCGAGCTTGCTGAGTACCCTCTTCATTTCATCTATATTTCGATGAAGTTCATTTGGCTTTGCCCATTTGGCATAACAGTAATGGCAATCGTAATTGCACTTTTCAGTGATGTGATAATTGATAACTAACTGGTTTACTTGGTTCATAACACAACTCCTTATTGATTGACAGGAGTAGTGTTGATTTGTGCACTGCACAAAAAAGCGTTTTTTTAATCAGGTAACCAATTTAAAAACGCGTTAAATTTTTGAGCCTCGAAATACTCTTTTCGAATCGTCTGCGCCAGCTCAGCAAGAGCCGTATCGCCTTGTAAAATTGCAACGTCGAGCTGCTCAACCAACTGAATAGCCGCCTGCAAATCTTGCTCGAACCAGTAGAGCAGTATGTTATCTTTATGGGAGAGCGACAGTCGTTGTGACCTAAGCAGTTGATAAAGCAGTCCGGTATTTTTCATTGCCATATCCATTTGCGGTAAGCGCTGAGCTGCAAATGGGCATGTTAAGCGAAACTTCCGAAGATTGAACGAATCATCACGCATTTGGCTGAGAAATTGCTGCGCCACCTCAGATAAATGGATAACCGCCATTACGCCCTGCGCTTTAAGTAATATTTCTTCGCATAAAATTGCGCCCTCAAAACGCTTCGAAAATGATTCAAAAATAGCTTTGACGTACTGGGTATCATCAAAAAAGCCATCGATTACTAACGCATTAAATAAGCAGTCAACTGCTTGGGGTTTTAACCATTTTTTAGCGCGCTTATCTGAACTCTTATCGTGAAATCCTTCTTCGACGATAGCGGATGAGGGAATGACCCCGTTACGCAGATAACTATTGGCCTTAGAACGCAGTGATTCACTCCCCTCAATGCCAAACAAATCTTGTACCGCTTGATTGGTATTTACTAGCGACATAAGGCACGCTCCAGCAAGCTCGTCTCAGTATAAACGTGGTCTAGATTGGAAGCGGCAATCACTTCAGCGGCACGATAAACTAGTTGAGAATGGGAGTAAGTGCATGTGTTGTTGGCATGCATAATCGCACCGAGGCAATACCCAGCGCGAAAACTCTCTTCTTTTGAGGTAGTAAAATATGCACCAAAGCGAGGTTCGTCGCGCTTTTTGTATAGTTCGATATATTCCTGACACGCGGCAATTAAAAACTCAGCACTGCCAGGTTTGGCATCGGAATGCACCAGCGCGAGAGTTGGTTTAGTAAATAACAGCAGAAAAATTGCAAAGTAATAAATAGGTTTCATTTTGCCGCCCCCATATTGACCACGGGTTCTTTAGTGGTCTGGGGTTGTCGCACCATCATACCTACGCAGTAATCACTATAGCTAAGGGTAAGCATCGCCAAAATATAATAGGTCACGTCTAACATCGGTATTTTATCTAACTCCTCCAAGCCGATATCTAATTTCGTTGCGACTAACAAACTCCCGCCCAAAAAAACCAAGCCTAAATGCGCTTGGTGCACAAATGGAGTAATGATTTTTCGCACAAATGGCGCGTCAATGTGTAGGCAGTGTTTGATGTATTGATAGACAAATGAGAATAAAAATACCAAAAACAGGGTTTCGATGAGATCTAACTCCGATAGCGAAAAGGAGTATTCAAATATAAAAAATGCCAGCAACCAAAAAAGAGCTATGCCCAGCAAAAACATGGTCAATAACCACAACCACTTCACCAAGAATGTCACTCCGCGTCCAATCTGCACAAGGAGACTAACTTGTTGCTGCGGGATCTGGCTTTGCTTTCCTGTGTGATTTTTCCAAGCACTGTCATTTTGATCTGCGCCACTACGTTGTGAAGCTGAGTCGGTTTGCTGCATAGGTTTTTCAACGTCCTTATTTTTATTGTTCTAACTTAAGTAATATCCAACATTTATGGTTTTTGGCGCATTTGATTGGAGCTATGCGTTGCATAGCTCCCACTTTTAAATCAACAGTTTTGGTAAGCCCCATCTCAGCCGAAAGAAAAACTGCCATCCTCGGGAAGAATTATATAGCTCTTACTCTTATCGATTTTAAAAGGTAGTACCCATAACCTTAATGATTCAGAAAACGCAAAATGCCCTTCCAATGGTTTTTGAAAACTCCCTGTCTGTGGGTAAATCAATATCAGCGTTCCCTTAGCCTCCAAGTACTTTTGTCCATAAGCAAACATCTGGTAAAAATCCGCTTGGGATAAATCAAACTTGTCGGTACTTTCTGGATTGATGCGTTTCCACTTGGTATCAAGCACACAAACTTGCTCGCCGTCCTTTTCAATCATCAAGTCAGGCTTTAGGGTAAACAACTCTCGCTGTTTATCTGCTCCTAAGTGATGAGTGACAAGCTTTTCTGTTTTAGCCTGAGTACGGAGCGAATACGCGGTGGGAAGTTGGCTTCTCAGCGTTTTCGCGACAAAGGACTCAAACACCGACTCCATCGGAAATAGCAATGAAGGCGCCCCTGCATCCCCTTGCATGCTAATCGGTGAAGCTTCCCCCAGAATCAGTTTCGCCCAACTCAATGCGGGTTGGTAATGCTGCATCCCACGGTCGAGCTGTACACTCCCAAAATCCTGTTTAGTATTCAAGCTTTTGGGCACGGTATCAAATGCAAATAACAGTTCTCGCAACAACTTCTGATTGCTGTGGTTCCTGCAATATCCTTGCACCTTGAGCATGGCAGTTTTCAACAGTCGGTTAACCGGCCTGTTTTCAACATACTCATCAAACTCGCAGTAAAATCGGTGCTTCGCCACCGTGTTGTAGCGAAGCTGCCCCACCATGCTCAGCTTGCCTTTTTTAACCAAAAGATTGTCTATCTGACGCACATAATCACGCTTCAGCCCCCGTTTAACGATGTGGTTCACACAATCCAAAAACTGCGAGATAAACACTTCAAGAAGCGGCATTTTCAGGGTGTTGAGTGCAGCGTTATCCAACTGAATGTGGCGAAACTCACCTAAGGCTTGCAACATGATGAGCAGTGTCGCACGCGCTTGCTCATAAGTTGTTTCACCCGAGTCAGAATCCAAGCCCGTTTTCGGTAACACCTCAATATGATGACCTGAAGGCACAAAAATGACTCCGACATAATTTTGTACCTGAAGCAGCCTGCAACCCCGCTTGAAGCAGGGCTTCATAAGCTGGTTGAAACCGGAGTTATCCTCAGTCAAACACCGCTTCTCTAAATAGCAGAAATCGGCATTGGGGATCACTGTGTACCCCTCAACATCTGTGCCATCGCTGTCAGAGCAGAGGTAGCCGAACTCAAACACAGTAGGTGGTATCACGGACATGGATTACACACCCTCAGTGCTTGTTTCACCTTGAGCTATCACAGCATCATTGTCCTTCGTCGAATGTGCATACATGCGACGATACACCTCAGCATTTTGCCATACGGGTTTATCAAACATCTTCAGTTTGTAACGTGTTAGCGCCTCACCGTAGGGACTCAGGTCATGCTTTTTGCCAAACAGAGCATCAAGGTCATTGTTTTTAAGCTCTTTTGCTTCAATCAACTGTAGATGAGCTTCACGCTGATTATCCCCCAGTACCAAACGGATCTTTTGCCAGTCTTCAAAAAAATACTCTTGCAGCAGCGGGACGACCTTGTTTTGGAACACACTCACCAGCTTGGCAAAAGCTTCCTCTTCCTTTCCTTCGGCTTTTAAGTTTCTCACTGGAATAAAAAACGCATGCCCAAGGGTATGCTCACGGTCGTACAAAATCTCAATGCGCTCGTTCAGTGTTGTCAGCAAGCGCTCAAGGTCGATGCCTTTTACCACAGCCCCATGGAGCAGACTTGGGTTTGGCATCATCTCGATAAAGTCAAAGCGACGGCGCAATGCGGTATCCATCATCGCCAGTGAACGGTCGGCAGTATTCATGGTGCCGATGATGTATAGGTTATCAGGTACTGAAAAAGGTTTGTTGGAATACGGCAAGGTCAGCGAAATCGCTTCCTCGGCGCCGCCACGCTTGGAATCTTCAATTAGTGTAATAAGCTCGCCAAAAATTTTGGAGATGTTACCTCGGTTGATTTCATCAATAACCAAAACGAAGTTTTGCTTCTGCGCCGTCACTGATGCCGCCGGCGTTTCCCCAACCTGAACATGGTGAGACTGCAAGTGACTCAATACATCCCCTACGGAGAGACGGGAAAGCGGATAACAGGTTGGCAAACTGAATTGTTTGTTATCGTTAAGAGATTTGAAATCAACTGAAAAGCCTTTGGCTAACCATTTGATAGGAAGTTGATGACAATAGTCGTCTCGCGTTGGCAGCCCTTCTTCAGCGTATCGATACTCCCCTGTTACAACGCCAACGGCCTCCACTGACGTTTTGCTGTCAATGCACAAAACCAAGTCACCAATAGCCATTTCGTGGCAGAAATACATCAGTGAATTCTGGTTATTGGTGCACTGACTTTTGAAGTATTCATTACGCGCATCTTTTGAGAGATCGCCTGTGTCACCCCAACCGATCGCCCCCAGGTTATTCTCAAGGCAATAGGTCTTGGTCGCATTCTGATGAGCACCCTCGATAGAAAGCTTCCAAACTCTGCCATTCGTTTCTATGGCAGGATCAGCATGCATTTCAGACACAGCCGCATCATCACATATTTTCTTAAAAACGCCGTCTTTAATGCGATAGGCTACCTGCTTGTCTTCCGTCGTTTCAGCAATTAAACCTTCAACGAAGTCTTCGTAGCCAAAGCTCTGATGGAACGTCACAAATCGAATGCGCTTGGCATCCACCAACGCATCGTACTTGGCTTTTAGCTCCTGTCTATTTTCCCAACCAAATGTTGGCTCAGCCGCTTTTACCGCGGCTTCGACAGTGTGATAGGTTTTACCCGTTCCCGGAGGTCCGTATAAAATTTGGTTTACGGCATACGGCATCAGACTCTCCTTATCCATATTTTCATTGTCAGCGCCCTTTACTGGGGTCGCTGAAGGCTCACAGCGCTGGGTTAACACCTTTTGCCGCTCATTAATTCGCCAAATGATGATATTAACTTTAAGCGGATCTGCATCGGCTGGCAGGTACGGTGCAATTGCCGACTTTAGTGATGAGCTTAATTCAAACCAATCTTTGTTCTTGGTGACAATTTCCATACCAAACACTTGATTAAAAAATGTCACCAAATTAAGCATGGCCTTCTTATCAACCGGGAAGGTTAACTCTTCAGAATTGTATGAAACCGCAATTCGGTTTAAGACAGCGTTGTAATTTTTTGAGAGCAACTGATCATCTTTCGCCTGTTGCATCAATTTAAGGGATTGATTGTAATTCGTTAAATCACTGTGCTGCTTCATCAGGCGAGTCATTTTTTTCAATACCGGCTTTGCCGACTGAAAATCACTCTTGGACGTAATCCCATTTTTAATGGAGGCGACCCCGTTTCCCGTACTGAGCCAATGCGCCTCTAACTGGTCTTCGGATAGCTCATCGACACTGCAAATTTGCTCAGTAAATGCGTGATATCTTTTGTACCAATTTTGATTGGCTGAATATGGGGTAAAGGTCCGTAAATACGCTTTGATTATACCGCCTAGTGTCATTTCTGCTTCAGCCAGGTAGTACAGCGTCAAATCCAGGCGGCACAGATACTCAATCAATTTGCTGCGCTGGCTGAACTGGCAGATACGATAAGCCGCACGTTTTGAGCCGGCCTCAACCTCGTCGACCCGTGAAAAAACCTGCTCATCATCATCCAAAGTGAACTCGATAAAATCAGGCTCTACATCCTCTTTGACCCTGAATCTTTGCGAGAGATACTTATTCACCTCTTGGCGACGAACATTGGCACTCACCGGATAGCGCTCGCCAACCCGCTCCTGAAGCATCTCGCGGCTAATAAACGCAAGCTGATTGCCAGTTTGCCCAATTTCAGCCTCATAGGTTAACTCAGCCAATGCTTTGAATACCGCAATACAGTTGAGCTTGGTTTGATCTACCGGGTACTGGCTTAATGTCTTTTTTACGTATTCTTTATATGACTCAAACTGCTGACTTAAATCCATTTTCAAATCACCTGAAAAAGCACGCCTCGTGGCGTGCTTATATGCTGTTACCTTAATAGCTAGGATGTCGCTTTGACCTTGCGCCCAGCCTTTTTCACGGTTTTGGCTAACACTTCAGCCTCCGTGCGCGCTTGAGCAATGCGCTCAAGCAGCTTATCGGCGGGCTCGTCGTTTGGGTCTTGCGCCACCAGCTCACCGCGGAAGGCTTTGGCCAAAATGCTTTGGGTGAGGTTATCCACCCGCGCTTGGGCTTTTTTCACTTGCGCTTCGATGGTGTCGGCGAAAACGAAATAGTGATCGACAAGGCGGACGATTTCTTTTTGTTCTTCAAAAGTAGCTTTTGGAAAAGGTAATGTTTTAATTCTCATAAGAGCAAGTTTGCCCTGAGCGCCAGATTTAATTTCTAATTTAATAAGACGTTGTATGAACTGACTTCTCAAAAGTAGACCTACAAACGGTCCAAAAACATCATTATGAAGTTCGCAAATCTTCGCTGCATTCTCAGTTAAATTAGCACCATTATGAGTAGCCGGAATTATCCCAGCATCACCAATTGAAGCACCAACGATCGTAATATAAGCATCACCTTCCAAAACAGTGTATCTCGAAATTTGCGCCTGAACATGTGGCTCCAAATACATCTGAATATTGCGGGCTTCTGAGCCTTGAATAACTGTTCCTTCTTTCAACTGACCGGCTCTTATATATGGATGCCCAGTATCGTTTGTTACTAACTCTTCTCCTTTTGGAAGACGTTTCCCTCCTTTCACTCTACCGATATCATCGATAGTTTTAATGTTCCAAGATGATGGAAATTCAGCTTGAATTTCCTCATGAAAGATATAGTCACTTTCCCCACGCCACTCCTCCGTCAACTTGCCTGACACCGCGGCGGCGAGGACGGATTGACGAAAGCGTTTAAGGATCGCGGGAATGCGATCAAGCTGCGCTTTAATGATATCGACTTGCGCCAATACTTCATCCAGCTTAGCCACAATGCGTTTTTGTTCTGCGTCAGGAGGTAGCAGTATATTTTGGGCATATGCATCCTCTCTGTTCAAACCTGGAATAGCCGTTGAACGATTCAACTTAGTTAGTGGAAGATTTTTGAGCTGGTAGTACCAATACTTCATTGTTCCAGTTGGAAATGAATCTATGTAATAAGTAGTATCTATCGGGGAGAAGTCTTGAACAGATAAATGAACTTCTCCAAAAGAACCTTTTCGTCCAACTATTAATCCACCACCAAGCACAAGTGGCTCATGATGCAAGCCAACTACGCCGTTAGAACCATAAACTGGGAACCCACTATCACTACGTTGTTTTGCAGGTAATGACTTTCCATATTTTAATTCAATAACATCACCTAATTTTATACCTACCCACCCCTTCGGCAATTCACTCATTAGTTTGCCTCCGCAGGCGCCGCGCCTAGGACCTCGTCCCTAGAACCTAGGACCTTTTCTTGCAGCCCAAACGCTTCGGCCACCAACAACTTCTGCCCTTCTGCCACATCCTCTGCGCCGAGGGCTTGCATCAGTTGGTAAATTTCTGCCATGGCTTCGGTGAGTTCGGCCATCGCTTCTCCGGCCAGCACTTCTGGCTCGGGCAGGTTTTCGGCGTTGGTGGCTTCAAGATCTTTCAGCCAGCTAATATCTAGGCTGTCGCCTTTTTGCTCGCGAATATACTCACGGCTAAATTTGCGCCAGCGGGCGTTGTCGATGGTGTGTTCTAGCGAATCGGTACCTTCGGCATACATCGCGCCGAGCGTATCGTACACGCCTTCTTCTCGCACAGATTGGCCGTTTTTATCTGGGCCATAGGCGGCAATAAACGTGGCAAAATGGGCCTCGGTGAGTGGGCGGCGCTTACCAAAGGTGTTCATATTGGTGCGCAGATCAAATACCCAGGTTTCTTTGGTGCAGCCTTTATCTTGGTATTTATTTTCTGGCGTGCCTTTTTGAAAGAAGAGCACGTTGGTCTTCACCCCTGCGGCGTAGAAAATCCCCGTCGGCAAGCGCAAAATGGTGTGCAGGTTGCATTTATCCATTAAATCGCGGCGAATGTCGCTGCCTTTGCCACCTTCAAACAACACGTTATCGGGGATCACCACGGCGGCGCGGCCGCCCGGCTCCAGCGCATCGTAAATATGCTGCATAAAACACAGCTGCTTGTTGCCGGTTGGGTGCACAAAGGTGCGGGTAATGTTGGTGCTGGCCGCGCTGCCAAAGGGCGGATTGGTTAAAATCACATCGGCTTTGGGCAGGTTTTCACCGGCGCTGCCAAGGGTGTTGCCAAGGCGAATAGCCCCTTCGTTGACATCGCCTTCAATATCGTGCAGCAAACAGTTCATCAGCGCTAAACGGCGGGTTTCGGGCACCAACTCTAGGCCAACAAAGGCTTTTTTCATTTGAAAATCTTGGTCATCATCGTCCAAGTCATCCAAATCGTTGGTGTGAGCTTTGATGTATTTATCCGCCTCAATCAAAAAGCCAGCCGTACCGGCGGCGGGGTCTTGAATGATTTCCCGTGGCTTGGGCTGTATCACTTTGACTATGGTGCTGATCAGTGGCCTTGGGGTGAAGTACTGCCCTGCGCCGGATTTGGTTTCGTTGGCGTTTTTTTGCAATAAGCCTTCGTACATGTCGCCAAAATCATCGCGGCTTTTGCCTTGGCCGCCATCAAACCACTCTAGGCTATCCATGTTGCTGACCAGTTCAGTGAGCTGTGCGGGTTGAGTAATGGTGGTGTTGACGTTTTGGAAGATGGCCCGCACGATGGCGTGATCGTCTGCGCCGAGCTGCACCAACATATTACGGTAAAACTGGTGCTGATCTTGACCGATGCGCGATTTCAGATCCGCCCAGCGAAATCCTACTGGCAGTAAATCTTGCTCTTGGCCGGTTTCTTGGCACATTTTTAAAAACAGTAAAGACGCCAGCTCGTTGACATAGTTTTGGTAAGACACGCCACCATCACGCAGGTTGTCACACAGTTTCCACAGTTTGGCGACTAAATCGTTGTTATTCATATAAATCTCTTTTCAGCTCCCCATGCGGGGATAAGTTAGGCGGGATTGTCACCCCGCCGCTCACGGGCTTTACAGGCTCATTTACAGGCAAAGGGCCGTGATGTTGCACAGGATTGTAGGCAACTAGGCCCGTTCGTCCCACATATATTCATTAAATTCGGCGAGTATGGTGTCTAATTGGTCATCAAAGACCGTCATCAGCTTGGGTTTGCCACCTTTGCGCTTGTAGTTACCGGTTTTGAAGGTGTCCTCATCTAGAACGACTTTTTCTTTAATAGACCCGGCGAGGCGATCTAACCAGCTTAACTGCTCTGCATTCCAATCCTTACTGCGCTTGATGCGTGTCAGTGCTAAATCGACCCGTTGTTCAAACGGCATGAGTGCATCGCCAATGGAAGCGCGGCGAATATGACCAATTAACTTAGCGGCAATATCCTGATTTTTAGCGACTTTCCAAGCGCTTCGTAGGGTTGAGTCGTTGTAGTTTTGCGCATCAAACCATTCTTGCAGCGCGATCAATCCTTTACGGGTCAAGTCCCGTGGGCGGTTGACAATAATATCGAGTGCTTCCTGTTGGTTTGCAGAACGATCAACTAAGCGATCGAAGGCATCTAGAAACTCTTCGGCGCTGTCGTGATCGCCCCATACTTGGCTGACATCGGTGATCTCATCATGGATATCGGTGAAAATCGGCATGTCTCGCAGGGCATTAATTTCAGTTTTAAGGTGCTCTAAACGCCCGACCAACGTGGTGACGTTATTGAAGATCTCCGCTGACCATCGCGGCCCTTTTTGTTTAAGCGTTTTACCAAGGCTTGAAAAATCGCAACCAGCAGCATCGAGACACAGTTCATCTAAGCGCTTGATATGCGACTCGACTTCTTTGGATTTATTACGATTAAATTGGGCGTGGCTGATGATGCGTTGCAGTTTAGCCACCAGCTGCTCATGACTATGATCGGCAAAGCTTCGGCCATCGGCCTCAATCACTTTGTAGGTTTGTGAGTCGGTGATTTCGTTAACCAAGGTTTGTAGGTCAACCTGAGGACGCACCACCACAGGACGCATAGTATCCACACTTTCGAGCGTTGCGTAGAGATCGACCGCATCAAAAATCCGGAACGAGGTTTTACCCACCTGTGGGCATAACCGGGTCGCGCGGCCTTTCATTTGCTCATATAAGATGCGGCTACGCACTTTACGCATAAACACCAGATTACAAATACTCGGAATATCAATGCCCGTAGTGAGCAAATCGACGGTGACGACCATGTTGGGCAAACGCTCTTTGTTAAAGCGGGTGATCATGGATTGCACTTTTGTGCTGTCTTTATCCGCATCACCGGTGATTTTTATAATCGCGTCATGCTCCAACTGCGGGTATTTGGCTTTAAACGCGGCGCGCAGTTCATCAACGACCATATCGGCGTGGGCATTGTCTACACAAAATACTAAGGTTTTTTGCGCACTGCTGGGGTCGAGGTGATTAACCAACTCCTGACACACGACTTTATTGAAATTAGAGGCAATTAAGTTACGGTTGAAATCCGCGACTTCAAAACCCTGTTCGTCTTCTAAGGTGTCGTTTATCAATTCACCTTGGTTAGATAAGCGTTGCACTTGTGTGCCTTGAGACAGGTACACTCCTTCGCTACTGAGCTTGGTTTTAATTTTGATCGGCGGTTCTTGGTCGCATAAATAACCATCGATTACAGCTTTACGGTAGCTATAACGATAGACAGGCTGCTTTTGTGGCCCACCGAAAATATCCACTGTATGCAGTGCTGGGGTGGCGGTTAATGCGACTTTTACCGCATCGAAGTGGTCGATAATACGCCGATAGGCAGAGATATAATCTAAGGCATTGCGGAATTTCTCTTCACCTTCGGTTTGCTCTTTATCGAGAATGTAACCACGGTGCGCCTCATCCACTATGATGCAGTCATAGCGGCCTACAGGCATGACTTCATCACTTTGTAGGGTTCGCTTTACCAAAGATTGTACGGTTGCAACATGGATTTTGGTGCTATCTTCGGGAAATTTATCGGTTAAGCCTTTGATATTAAATATGGCATTAAAGGTGTCACCTTTAATATTGGTATCTTCAAACGCACCGAGCACCTGCGCGCCGAGTGATGTTCTATCAACTAGAAACAAAATGCGCCCAAAGCGCTGCGACTGGATAAGACGATACATAAGGGCGATAGCGGTACGGGTTTTACCTGTACCCGTTGCCATCGCGAGCAAAATATCCTGCTGTCCGTTGATAATGGCTTGCTCTACGGCGTTAACGGCTTCTTCTTGGTAATAGCGAAGGCCAAGGTCACTCATATCGGTGTTTTGAGCAAACCACTGGTTGAGATGTTGATTATCGCGCGCCAGCAGATCCAACAATTCTTCTGGCCTGTGCCACTCTGGTAATGCCTTGGGCATATTAGTGGGGCGACGTACATCGCGATACCAGATCCCACTTTTGGTTTTGATGGCCGAGCGATATTCACGGCCATTAGCAGAAAAACAAAAAGGCACATTAAAGGTGCGGCCATCGGTGTCTAACCAGCGAACCGCATAGCTTGATTTGGACTCTGCCACCTGTGCTAGCTGCTGAGTATCACCATTGGCGGCATCTTTAAGTAGCTCAAATAACAAGTGATTATCGAAACATTTACTGTATCGATAAGCTTCGCTGAGTTTGCCGCAAACGTCTACGTTGGCCTTTTTAGCCTCAATCACCCCGACGGGCATCAACCCAATAAATAGTATGTAATCGGCAAAACCGAGTTTTCCCGTTTCATCCTTCGCTGTCGGCCATTCTGCAATTGCTTGATTTCGTCCTACCTGAGGACGAGCCCCGTTAGAAAAGGTAAGATTTTTACTGTCGGCATCCCAACCCGCTTTGCGTAATTGGGCATCGATCAGGTAACGCGTTTCAGCTTCATTCAACTCAAGGCTGCGACTGGTTGCTTGCTCTGTAATTTGCTTATGGTAAGTACGGCGTTGTTGTTCCGTCTTTTTGGCAAGTTCGGCATCCTTTGCAGCAAGTTGCGCTTTGAGTGCTGTAATTCGCGCATCGGTTTGCGCTTGCGTTTCTTGCTGCTTACTTTCAAGAATCGCGATATAGCCGTTGAGTGCGACTAGGCGGGCCTTTTGGGCTTCGAGTTCAGCTTTAGATTGATGCTGTGCCTGATTGGCGGACTCCAACTGGCGTTTCATCTCTTCGACTTCAGTCAAATAACGGTTTTCGCATTTTGACGGAAGTACAAAGGGTTCGGGTTGGAAATCAATCTCTTTCGTCGAAATACGATAAAACCATACGCCAAGACGATACCCAAGACGTAAACACATTTCGGCATCATTTAGGTCGTTATGGTAGTGATGTACCGCTTTATTACCAATCTGTCTGAGTTTATGAAATACACTGAGAATACCACTATCCATAAAGGGTAAGCGCCCAATCTCACGCAGAAGATCGTTCTGATTATCAGGGATTTCCTGCATCCCTAATAATTTGGCGAGCATTTTTGCCGTCATCTCACCAAACTGACGCATTTTTACCAATGAGGTATTAGGATCATCCGGAAAATTATTTTCCGCAGCGCAAGCTACCGCATACAGAAAGTCGTTTAGCCCTTTTAGAAATTCAAAATTTGATTGTTTCATTATTGTTTTCCAATCAATAAAGCTGTGCCTTCAAGCTTGCTTTGGGTGCAAAGTGCTAGATGATATCTTTGGCCTTGGGCTTCTGATATTGACAGAACGGCAAGCTTATCGGCTGTTGCTGCGGGTAGGATTTTTTTAAGCTTGCGATTGATTTGGCTACAAACAGGTTGGAGAAAAGCTTTTTCCATACCTTTAAGATGAAATAGGTTTTGCTCTTTAAAATCTTCAGGTGTAATGCCAAAGCTCTCAAATACCCTTGGATCCTGTGACAACGTCGAGAACTGGGTTAAAAAAGACTGGCTATATTCAGGCTTATCTTCAAAGTAACGATCCACCAATAAACCAGACTCACCTTTTTGGTGTAACCAGAGATAGAAAGCAAGCTCCTTAGCGGTGAGCTTAACCTCTACCCCTAAGGTCTCAATCGTCTTTGCGATAAGATTCACTTTTACGTTTAAGGTTTGACTTTGCCCAGCGTTAAGCAGCGCCACTGTTTGACTAAATGACAGATTATCCATGGAGGAAAGCAAGCTAGGATCAATAGCACTACGCATACGCACAAAGGGAATTTCGGCTAATGTCACCTGCGCTTTACTGATGTCAACCTCACCAAGCCCATTCTTACCTGTTACCCACTTTTCTGATTTTGTCGGATACCAAAAATCGCGCACAAATTCATAATTATCATCCACAAACACGTGGCTTAAGGTGTCTTGCTCTCGCCCCAGCAGTGACATTGCATAGCCAGTATAAAAAGCCATCGTCTTACGACCGCCTGCAAGAGAGGTATGTATGGCAAGGTTGGGATCACTGGTTAACTTAAACAACGTCCTAGTGATAAAGTCAGCCATATCACTTTGATCTTCTACTGATTTAGCATCCTCTAGCGGATTTCCTGCATCATCTTCAATCAACCAAATATGGGATTCATCAAAAGCAAAATCCGGCATTAGGTATTCATTTTTTAATGCCTGTAGATGACCGTCACGGAACAAACCATTTATTAGCATGGTTTTGGCTGAAAGGGTTGTAATGACAAAGACTTCGTCAGGAAATGCCTTACCGCTTTGATGAAGCGCATATAGGGTTTCAGTGAGAACCTGCGGACTGGCACCAATTGTCGCTAATAGAATGTTTTTCATCACTTTCCATGTTAGAAATTCTTGGCTCAGTAGTTTACTTAGGTCTGATTAAAGAGGCTATCCCTAACCTCACAAATTTTGATGCAGGCGAATGAATATTTAATACCCATCGTTTTAAACATCAATGCATTCAGCGTGAGTAGAACGCGCTTTAGACAAGGCGAAGGTTCGAAGGCAGAGTAGTGCTCTGCCTAAGCCTTATATAAAGCGCGTTGCAAAGCAGTGAACATCAGCCGCTCTTCGGCATCCCACTTCTGCGTTACATTGACTTAAAAGGGAATAATCATTTCTGTATCAGTGCGCGTAGGATTGAGATACCTATGAAGCTCTGAACTAATTAGAGGTTTAATGTGTTTGGCATTAAAAGTGAGTCGAGGTCATTAAAGGGTCACATTTGGGTCACGGTCACGAATATAGAAATGGAAAAGTGAGCGTCGAAGAAATCAAAAACCCCATGCTATTTAATAGCATGGGGTTCATGAATGTTGGCGGAGCGGACGGGACTCGAACCCGCGACCCCCGGCGTGACAGGCCGGTATTCTAACCAACTGAACTACCGCTCCAAACTTTTTATTATACCGCTATAACAGCACTATAATTTTAACTTTCAATAACTTGACTGGCGGAGCGGACGGGACTCGAACCCGCGACCCCCGGCGTGACAGGCCGGTATTCTAACCAACTGAACTACCGCTCCACTCAAGTTGCGGTGAATAATACGGTTGAGCGTTCGAAGCGTCAACCGTTTTTTTCACTCATTTGCATCGTTTAGTTAAAATTTCGCCAAACTTAACAAAACCCCATGATAAATGAACAAAATATCTTCAAACTGGCGTCTAAAATGCCTGACTGTTGGCCATTGATTTAGCGACGATGATCCGGCTCGTCTGGCATGGTCAAATCAATCTCATCGAGCGATGGCGCCTCTGCCTTACTCTGCCCTGCTTCGTCTAACATCCGTTGCTCTGCGGCGGCCAGTGCCTGCGCGAGACTTTGACGCTTACGCCAGACTATTAGCCCCACAACCCCAAGCAGTAGTAACACAGCATTGATGGTAATGATCCAAAACAGCGCATCCTGTATTGCCACAGCTTCTTCTTCTGCGGCCTTTTGCGCTGCAACGGCGGCTAACTCCTCGGCACTCGGCGGCGGTTCGGGTGGCTGCACTAAGTTAAAGAAGAGTTCTGGCAAATCGAGCAGAATTTCACGGCCTGTGACTGTGGTGGTCGCCACAGTGCCTTTTATTCGGTAACTGCCAAACTCGGTCACAGGCGGTATCGGCAGTTCAGTGTCGATCTCCTTAAGCCCATGAACTACGAGGGGAAGTTGCAAACCAGCAGGTCCAACAAGCTCAAATGAAAAATGGGTCTCAGCTAGCTGTAATACGCTACTATCGGCATGTAGCATGATTTTCCATTGACCCGTTAAAGGATCTTCAGGAGTTATCACCTCTGCATTTACGGGTCGTGGAGATAAGCTAAAAGGAAATGAGACTTGCCTTTCAAATACGTTGTTACGCGCTTGAACGACAAAGTCGTACTCACCCCATGGCTGCTTAAGATTGATATCGCCTGTAAATATGCCGTCATCAGGTCTTTCATCGAACTTTTCACCATTATCTTTGTAGGAACCAACGATAATGTCACCTGCGGCAAAGTTTTCATCGCCCGTACGATGCTTACTGACAAAGTGAGCGGTCCACTCGACTAAATAGTCCATCCCAGGCATGCGAACGCGCTCTGCATCTCCCATTAATTGGGCAATCACTTTGGTTTGTTCGCCTTGAAATAATGGCTGAGGTAATCGTTGAACTTCAATCTCAAGCTTTGAAATCCGTTTAATTTTCGAGCCCGGCACCACCTTACCCACTAATTGCCAAGGACCAGGCTGGGGTGATTCGATATAAATAATATCTCCGGTCATACCATCAACCCATTTAACGGTTTCTGGATGACGATTGGCGTACCACTTACTGCCATCGGGCAAGACAATCACCACGGGGGCCGAACCATATTCTCGCTGGATCATGAGTGTCATACTGCTGACCATATGATCCACCCGAAAACGATTTTTAAGCTCAGAAGCCGTATCTACGGGCACGACTTTCATATTCGAGGGCTTGGACGACGTGTTTACCATACTCTCAGCACTGTTTACCTTAACCTCAGCACTGTTTACCTTAACCTCAGCACTTGGCTCAGCAGTATTTTGAACCTTAGCTGCCATATCGGTAGTCGGCTTTGTTGGCTTAGCGGTCACTGGTTCCGTATCAGCCGCAAACAATGACGTGCTCAAGCTAAGGTAGCCGAGTATTAACGTGGTATTGACTAGAGATTTTCGCAGCGACATCGTCATAGGCTAAAAATTATCCTCTCCAGAGGCACTTTCCTGATTTTGCGACTAAATCAAGGCGTTGTTCATGTATAACGAGTTCATCGGCCGATGCGCTGATCACTTTAAGATTAAGTGATGCAGGATCAAAGCGTTGAATGCCTCCCGCCTCTTGACCAACTTCTTCGTTAGAGAGATTAAACTTAGTCTGACCTCCCGTCATCGACAAATACACATCGGCAAGAATTTCGGCGTCGAGTAATGCGCCGTGGTAATGGCGGCGGGAATTGTCGATGCCATAACGTTTGCAGAGAGCGTCTAAGTTGTTTTTTTGCCCAGGATGCAAAAACTTAGCGATATCGAGGGAGTCTAAAATATCACAAATGTCGCGAGTCTTTGGTCCTAACGGTTGTAGTAAGGAAAACTCATGGTCCATAAAGCTCACGTCGAAGTTTGCGTTATGGGCTACAATTTCTGCGCCACTGATAAAATCGATAAACTCTTGCGCTATTTGATGAAACCTTGGCTCATTTGCAACACGCTCATCGGTGATCCCGTGAACAGCAATCGCTTCTGGATCAATCGCTTGGCCAGGATTGATATATTGATGGTAATAACGCCCCGTTAAACGGCGGTTGATGACCTCAACACAACCTATCTCAATAATTCGGTGTCCTAAATACACCGCACCACTCCCCTGGTTCATACCAGTGGTTTCAGTATCCAAAATAACCTGACGGCTTGCGTTTGAGATAATATTCATACTTTTATGCGCTTCTTATGACTTTTTTTGGTTATACTCGGCCGATATTTACGCCGCTGGTAACCACTTGATGACTGAACTAAAACTAATCCACATCTTCACCGATGGTTCTTGCTTAGGCAATCCGGGCCCCGGTGGCTATGGCATTGTAATGAATTATAAGGGCCATACAAAGGAGATATCCGATGGTTTTGCCCTGACAACCAATAATCGCATGGAATTATTAGCCCCAATCGTTGCGCTTGAGGCCCTAAAAGAACCCTGTAAAATCATTCTCACCAGCGATAGCCAATATATGCGCCAAGGGATCACCACTTGGATCCACGGTTGGAAGAAAAAAGGCTGGATGACATCTAATCGAACGCCGGTGAAAAATGTCGACCTTTGGAAACGTTTAGATAACGCCGCTCAACTCCACCAAATTGATTGGCGCTGGGTAAAAGGCCATGCCGGACACGCGGAAAATGAACGCTGTGATCAACTTGCTCGCGCCGCCGCAGAGGCAAATCCTACGCAAATTGATGCAGGTTATCAGGCGGAGTCCTAACACTTATCGTTGCTAGAACACCATTATTCTCGTGATAAATGGAAAAAATTACTGCAAAACTGCACAAAGGCCAGCCCTAACGACGTTGCTTGGCGACTCTTATGAGTGATGCGGTAAAACTGCCGCTCTAGCACTAATCCTTCAATGGTGACTAGAGCCAATTCTTTTCGACTAATGTCTTTATCCAACGCAAGTTCTGACAAAACCCCCAAACCAGCACCTTGTTTTACCGCCAACTTGATGGCATCTGGCGTGGTAAAGCAGAACTTAGCCTCCGGTTGCATACCCAGTTCATTGGCCGCATTAACAAAATATTCCCGAGTTCCCGATCCTTCTTCACGCAGCACCCAAGATTGGCCTTTTACGGCCAAAGGCTTAACCGTTTGCCCTGCCAATGGATGAGCGGGATGGCAAAACACCAATAATCGATCCTTGTGCCACGGCTCGATATGAAGACGGTTATCAGTACAATGCCCTTCAATAAACCCCATTTCGGCACGAAATTGTGCAACGGATTGAATCACTTCTTGGGTATTGGTGATCGCCACGTCTACATGGGTTTGGATATGTTGCTGGCAAAATGCGACTGCCGCTTTCGCCAGTAAATAATTACCAATCGTTGAGCTTGCACTCACACTTAAGTGTCCAACCAAATCACCATCTTGACGAGTAAATGCCTGCTCAATTTGTTCAACACGATGTAAAAGATCGGTGGCCAACGGCAACAAGAGGTTACCCTGCGAATTCAGTTGCAGACGATTGCCAATTCTTTCAAATAAGCGGGCATTGAGCTGTTTTTCCAATTCGGCTAAGGCCATAGAGGTCGCAGGCGGCGATAGATTAACTTGTTCAGCCGCTTTTGCCACCTGACCACTGCGTGCGACGGCTTCAAAAACTGCAAGTTGCCTTAGGGTAATTCGCATATCGGACTCATTAATCGATGATGTTATTTTATATGTTCGGATAAATGCCCAGTGCGTCCGGCACTTGGCGCAGTGGCCCAATTGGGTTGTCGAACTTTACGTTTGTCACGGATTGGGGTTAATGGTGATTCTAATTTTCGAGCCACAATCAAATACAAACTCCCCGCACTGGGAAGCCATGAAGCTAAGGTTTGCTGTAAAAAACGACCACGATTCAATTCGCCGATCAGGGGATGGTAAACCAAACGCTCATCACTCACCACTTGATAACCAAGTAGCCCTAACCAATCTCGCACCCTAGATGGCATAAAAAAGCGTCCGCACCAAGGTAGATCATCTTGATATTTCGGCCACAGCTTGCCAAGAAACACTGAGCTTAAGGGGTTAAAGCCCACAATAAATAAATAACCACCGGCGATCAGCACTCTGTCGGTTTCCCGTAAAATACGGTAAGGATCAGCCTCAAACTCTAGTAGCAGGCTCATCACCACAGCATCAATCACCCCATTTTGTATCGGCAAATGACAAAAATCCCCCATTAACGAGGCTGTTGGTGCTGAGCATAGTGAAAAATGATGAGCAACAGGGGATGCCATACTGGAAAGCTGTGCACTTAAGGGGCCCAACTTCAACAAATGATAGCCAAACACCCTTGGCCACCAATCAGTGAGTTTATCGGTAACAGCTTGCTGGAGTGCGTCGCCATTGGGTAAATCTTCCCATTGCTCAGGTTTACGCACAGAACTGTTATACGACACAACTCACCTCCCTTTCCGTTATCTTATTACTTTTACCGAGTTAAGACCTTCATTGAACATCCATCATTAGGTGATTTAAAAATCACAATAGTCGCCAACTGATATCCACCTGTGGATAATAACCTCATCTTGAAATCAAAATACAGCTATCGGCGGTGCTATGCTCACTATAACAGCGATTAATGCCTTTAATGACAATTATATCTGGGTGTTGCGACAAGACTCCCTGCAAACGGTGTATGTGGTTGATCCTGGCGATCCACATGTTGTGCTCGACTACTTACGTAAACATCAACTTACGTTAGCGGGTATTTTGATCACTCATCATCATCATGATCATACAGGTGGAATAACCGCCCTCGCCGCCCATGTTAAGCAGACAACAGACCAGATCCTGGCTGTCTACGGTCCGGAACGTGAAGCTATTCAAGGCATCAATCAGCCAATCGACCCTACACAGATCAATACACTTACTTTGCCCTTTATCGATGCGCCCATACACATTTTGTCTGTACCTGGGCATACTGCTGGTCATATAGCGTATCTACTTGATGGTGCACTATTTTGTGGTGATACACTCTTTAGTGCAGGCTGCGGTCGTTTATTTGAGGGCACCCCTGCACAAATGTGGCAATCCTTAAGTTTGCTCGCGGCGTTACCCGATGAGACTCGAGTGTACTGCGCCCATGAATATACTCTTGCGAATCTTAAATTCGCCCAAGAGGTAGATGCAGATAACGCTGCACTCAACAAGTATGTAGAGCAAGCCACCACAATGCGTGCCCAAAACAAAGCCACCATCCCCTCCACCATAGGGTTAGAGCGGGCAATCAATCCCTTCCTTCGTCCGTTAGCGCCTACCATAGTCAACAGCATAAAAAGTAAGTTTTGTGACCAAGATCTGACTAAAGCTGATGAACTAAGCTGTTTTACCCTACTTCGGCAGTGGAAAGATATTTTTTAGTAAAAAATGATCCATTTATGGCTGAAATTTATACAGATTTTTCCACTTTTGATGACGTAAATCAAAAGTGACCCTACAAGATGTACGATAATTTAGGGACAAGCTCGAAAAGATCCCATAGAATGGCTCGTTTTTGCGTGAATACTTTGCGCTCTGTGTTGCCACTTTTTTTCACATAATCAATTCGTTAGATAATTTACGTTGTACGAAGAGTGCAGTGGCAATGCACTAACAGAGGACTATCGTTTTCCATGAGAGTATCACTTTATGTTGTAGTAGGGGGATTTGCCCTACTCACAGGTTGTCAGACGTTAGACAACCCTCAGGTGCCCAAACCTGAAGCTGAAACCGTCACGAGCGAAAATACCGTCCCACAGTATTATCTCGCAACCGAACCTGAATCGGCGCAAATTACTGATGTATGGGAACGAATTCGTCAAGGAATGCAGTTACCTATTCCAGACAAGAAACTCGTTAACTATTATCGCGATTGGTACATTAACAACCCTAAACACCTTGAATTGATTTCTGAGCGTGCAGCGCCTTACATGTATTTGATCGTCGAAGAGCTTGAAAAACGCCATCTACCAATAGAGATAGCCCTGCTTCCGATTATTGAAAGCGCTTTCGATCCCAGTGCTTCTTCGGCCAGTGCTGCCTCAGGGCTTTGGCAATTTACCACCCCGATGGCGAGCCACTTTGGGTTAGAAATGAACTGGTGGTATGACGGCCGTCGCGATGTGCCTGCATCCACGACAGCAGCCCTAGATATGCTCGAATATTTGTACGATAAAACCAATAATAATTGGCTTTATGCAATTGCGGCCTACAACTCAGGAGAGTCACGCGTACTCAATGCGATTAAACGCAACGAAGATAAAGGTCTTAAAACCGATTTTTGGTCGCTCGATCTCCCAAAAGAAACCAAACGTTATGTGCCACAGTTATTGGCGCTCGCCGAAGTGATTAAACATGCCGATGAATATGGCATTACTCTGGCACCCATTGATAACAGCCCTTCAATCGAAGTGGTTGATATAGACAGCCAAATTGACTTAGCCATGGCAGCAGGTCTCGCCAATATGACCACCAATGAGCTGTTAAAGCTCAATCCAGGTTACAATCGCTGGGCAACCTCACCAATGGGCCCACACACTTTAGTATTACCCATTGATAAATCTGAAGAGTTCAAAAAAGCACTTGCAGAAACAGAAAGTGAGGCCCGTGTAAGCTGGCTTAGATATACGATTAAGCCTGGAGATAGTTTAGGGTCTATTGCAGAAAAACATCATACAAGCATCAATGCGATCCGTGCTGCTAATGGAATGAAAAACAACAATATCATTGCTGGAAGACCGCTAATTATCCCAGTCTCTGCTGATGATAAACAACTGTATGCCCTATCAACCAGTCAGAAATTACCTAAAAAAGCCGCTGTTGCCGCCTCGGGTAACAAGTTGACCTATAAAGTAAAATCCGGTGATAGTTTGTGGCAAATTGCCCAAGCACATAATGTTAGCGTCAAACAGTTAATGACTTGGAACCATTTAAGCAAAGACAGCAAATTACAAAGTGGTCAACAATTGACGATTGTTGCACCACAAGAAAAACACGATAACGAGCAGATCCGAACCGTCAGCTACAAAGTTAAGGCTGGTGATTCACTCGCCCGAATTGCAAACAAGTTTAAAGTGACTGTTCCTGAACTTCGCGAATGGAATGGCTTAACCGCATCACAATATATTCAACCCGGTCAAGTGTTGAAACTGGTTGTAGATGAAAGCAATTTAAATACATAAAGCATTTAAGTGTGAATCACTCTAAATACCTTATGTTTAATTTGTTAATAAAATCGTCTTGCATCTAAAATAAAGATCAACATAAAAAAGCAGTAACCTCTGGGTTACTGCTTTTTTATTGGCTCAATACGCCGTTATCTTTCGAGCAGAACGTTGCCGGTTACGCTCACACATCGCCTGTTGACGTAGGAGATGACCGAGCACGCAAATCTTGCATACCTACAAGCCGCCCAACTTTTTAAGTAGCGAATCCTTTAATTTTTCTTTCGCTTTATCAGTCTCTTCCTTCAACTGATTATTTAATAACGCTTGAGTATCTAAGGCATATTCCGGTTTTTGGAAAGTACCGGTAATAGCGAGAGGGATATCAATTCCTGCCAGCGCATCTTTCTCACTGCCACCTTGACCTTTAAGGGAATTGACTAAACTGGTCGTTAACCGATAATCCAGAGTTTGCGTCAAGAGATCCGCGCTGCCCTTACCCGCAAGCCTAAGCAAAGGTGAAGACATAGCGAGATCAGGGTTTGTCGCTATACCATGTTCAAGGGAGAAGTTACCGGTTAGGCTCGAGAAGTCGGTTTTACGCTCCTCTTTCGTGTCCGCAGACAAATCCCCCTTTAATTTAGCCTGAGCACTACGGATCATCTGCGGGATATTGACACCGTAAAGGGCACCATCGGTGATATCAAAACGACCATTCGCGAGGAGGTTTTTCTTTAATTGTTCAGGAATCAAACTCTTACCTTTGCCTTTTACATTAAAATTTGCCGTTCCCGCCAGAATATCAAGCTTGGCCGCATCCTTAAGTAATGGTTGAATTTGAACACCTGATATTTGCTTATCAAATTGGTAACTTGCCACTTTTGATCGCGCATCAACCTGAGCATTGAGCATTAACTTACCTTGGTAGAGATCTGCACTTAGCTGCTTAAGATCAACCTCACCATTTTTAATGCCTAAATCCATTAACCAATTTTGCGTAGACAAATTCGCGACTTTGATCGATTTAACCGCCAATATTAGCTTCGCATCCAAACCATTAAGCGCCGTTAAATCGGGTTCAACAGCCTGAGTCTGTGAAGACGCAGCTGCGGTTTGTTCTTCTGAAGTGTCAGATTTTGGTAGCAAAGCATCGAGGTCAATATCCCCAAATTGGAAATCCGCGCTAATTTTCGGCACTTTGCTCCCGTAATTGACGGTCAACTTACCCGCTGCATTGATATCCATTGCCGTTAATTTACTGATGTCCAACGATAACTGCTTTTTATCTAATGCGATTTGGCTGTTTAGACTAACCTCAGCGGTCAATTTTTTATTAGGGATCCCCTCGCCTTCAACTTGAGTCTCAATATTGAGTTTCTCAACTAGGAGTTGATTAAAATCATGACTTAACTTGATTTGCCCTTCGCCTTTACTGCTCACTGTCATATCCGGCAAGGTCGCGGCAAATTCATAGGCCATCGGCGCAAATTTATCGAGTGAAAATGCCCCCAAAGTGAACTGTTTTAAGGTTAAGGTTTGGGTTTGCCCTTTAGCTTCATCAATTAAATTTATTTGCGTATTCGTAATAGAAATGCCACCTACATCGATACTGGCTAATTGTGCTTTAGCACTTGGTTCAGATGGGGTAGCAGATAGCTCAGTGCTCTTGCCCGTTAAGCCATCTAGGCTTGAGCTACCATTTTTACGGGTGACCAAATTGATTTTTGCGCCATCAAGAGTGAGCTGAGCGATTTCAATTTGCTTGCTGAACAGTGGTATAAGCTCAACCTCAGCTACGGCTTTATTAACTTCAAGCATCGATTTTGGGGTAAATCCCTCAGGGTTAGATAGGGAAACACCGCCTAAATTAATCCCTATGGTCGGAAAAAATGTCCATGACAAGTCATCGGTTATTACTAACTCGCGCCCAGTTTGTTTTTTAACAGCGTTGACAACTTCTGGTTTAAAATCATTAGGGTCAAAAAAAACAGTAAGATATAAGGCGACAGCGACAATTAAGGTCACCAGAATGGCTAAAAACCACTTAATGAATTTCATGAAAACATCCTTATCAATAACATCTTGAATTTAAAAACTTAACTTAAAAATGCGAAATTTAAACACTCCTCACTGATGGCAATGCCATTCTCATCAACATAAACCATCATACCGGGTTTGACTGTAACACTACCAAACTCGATAGGCACATTGACTTGTCCTTGATCTTTCTTATCAGTCTTGATGGGCATCGCGCCTAAGGCATAAACCCCTAAATTAAAAGTATTCAGTCTAGCAACATCCCGAACATAACCATTGATAATCACACCTTGCCAACCATTATCCATGGCGCTTTGGGCGATTAAATCCCCCAGCAGTGCACGACGGGATGAGCCTCCACCATCAACAACAAGCACTTTCCCTTGACCTGGCTGTGCTAAAACTTCTTTCACTTTGGAGTTATCTTCAAAACATTTGACCGTCACAACTTCACCCCAAAACAACTTCTTACCACCATAAGCACGAAACGCTAGCGGCAACAAAGTGAGTTTGGATGGATAGTGATCAAACAAATCGGGTAATAGATCAAGCATTTCAATCTCCACTTGGCGAAAAGTTTAGACTACTCATTATTGTAGACGCCGACAAGTACTATGAGAAAACCAGCTTTTTATTGGTTTTAGCACTTTAATACTTGGTCAGCATTGGCATAAACATTATAATCTGCGATAGTAAAACGCTTGTGATACCCTCTAGGGTTAAGGCATTCATTCTTTCGCTTCTCAACGTCTCGTAATAAAGTGAACACCAAATGACAACTGATCTAGATTTGCAAAGCGCTATCGCTGCACTCGATGAATATGGATATGAGAAAAAAGTCTCAACGGATCTTGAGCAAGCCCGTAATAAACAACAAATGGGGAAATACATCAAATCCCTTGATTACAGTTTGCGTCGCTTATTAATATTGCAAGAAACTGTTAACGAACTAGTTGAAGAAAAGAAACACCAACTTGCACAGCAAGAAAATATTCAAACCTATAAGACTAAAATTATTAACCTTTCTCGAGAGTTTAACATTTCATACGAAGATGTATTAGCTATTATGGCTGAGTTACCCAACAAAAAATAATACCGAAAACAGCCTTTCAGAAAGAAACAATTATAACAAGGCCATACAGAATCTGCTGTACGGCCTAAATTAATCGTTGTATCAATTCAGACGTATTCATCCACGCAATTTATATCAAAACAGCCAGTGAAAAGGCGCCATTGATGGCACCCTTTCAATTATTGGCTTATTTTTCTAGCATTAACTGACGAATATATTTCACTGGCGCACTGCCATAGCTTAAAAACTTCTCATGGAATGCTTTGAGATCAAAATCCTTATCTTTGAGCTGCTTATATTCTTCGCGGAAATCGTAAATTTCACGGTAACCCGAGTAGTAACTGGTCAACTGTACTTGGCTTAGGGTGGCACGGCGCCACTTACCTTCCGCCTCAGCTCGCTGCTGGAAGGCTTCATCCATCATCAGGCTGATGGCTTGATCTTCAGTCATGCCTTTAACATGAATGCTGTAATCCAAGATAGTGTTACAGATAACACGTAGATTCCACTTGTAATACATCAACCACATTTCAGGCTCGAAATTGCCATAACCTTCTTCAAGCATCATGCGTTCGGTATAAACAGCCCAACCTTCGACCATTGCGCCATTACCAAATAAGCTTTTCACTAAGCTTGGCGATTCATTGGAATACACTAATTGAGTGTAATGCCCTGGAATCGCCTCATGAATATTTAAAATCTGTAATATCCAATGGTTATATTCGCGTAAATAGCTTTCAGCGGATTCATCATTCATACCATCGAGTGGCGTGACGTTATAATAGGTATTGCCTAATTTATCATAGGGGCCAGGGGCACTAATCGACGCTCCAGCATAACCACGCATATACTCCGGAGTTTCACGAACCACTAATGGTTTTTTAGGGTCTAAAGTCACTAATTTTTTTTGATTTACAAACTCAATCAACTCAGGAATTTGTTTACGGACTTCGCTAACAAAGTCGTCACGTTTGACGTGCTCAGTCGACAATTTATCAATTAATTGGCGGATGGCGATTTTATTATCACTTGGTTTTGGCGTTGTAAAATATTTAGGCCAAAGTTTATCGGTGATCTTGGCCATTTCACCTTGGACCCTATCTTTATCTGCCATGGCTTTTTGATAGAGCTGTTTAGCCGTCATGCCCGCTTGGATATCAAAGGCAAATTTTTGCTCGTATAATTCTTCACCGATCCTAAAGCTACGGGCACCTTCTTTTTTCAGTAAGTCAACCTGTGCATTTAACCACCGAATATGTTCATTAATTGCTTTCGTTGCCGTATCGAAGCGGGATTTAAACAGCGATTTTTCCGCATCCGACAGACCGGAATCCGCCACTTGTTTTAATAAATCATCGGAGAATACCGAAAACGCACCTTGGTTTTGCATTACAGCAAGTTCCGTATGCTCTAGGGTTGGTTTCGATATATTACTTCTTGCTGCGGCGTAATAAGCTGGGATATTTTCCATCCTAGCCAATACCGAGCGTAATCTGTCATCCAGCGGCGCAAAGTTTTCATTGATGATTTGTGCAAAACCGCCCGCCACGTTATAGCTAGAGGGATCCCATTGCCAAGATTTAAAGTCAGTGATATCCCACGCCATGCTATTTAACAGGTTATCAATCAAATGATAATCGATGGTTTCGTTAGAGCTCAGAGACTTAAGTTCAAACTGTTTCAGCTTTGCCTGCTGGTTTTTTACAAAGGCAAGTGTCTTAACACGGCTAGCTTCATTGGGGATTTCTAAATAGCCATCATTAACATGCTTGCCGCTATATAGCGCCCATGTTGGTGATAATTGCCACAAATCATCGATAAAAGCATTACTAAACTGCGCAAAAGAAACCGTGCTAACTTCACCACTAACCACTTTACTTGGCGAGGTTTGGTCTGATTGGGATTGGCAGCCTACAAGGCCGGTGAACGATAACAATATCGCAAGGGATAGGGTGGTTTTTCTCATTCTTTATTGTCCTTTTTATATTTATACCAACGCGTTGTTGTAATGCTTACCCTAAGCAAGCTGGTAAAACGAATGCTAGGCGTATTGAATTTGGCGATAAACGCCTGAAAGCGCGCTCGTCAGGCGTATTTAACATGACTTTAGTTAATCATATCAGCCGCCTAATTGCAGCAATGTTAATATCTAATACATGCCCAGTTACAATTTTGTAAGCCCATTTATTAACCCCTCGAACTAACCGCAAAGTTGAGATAATCCCCTATTTCAATAATGCTACTGCTATAATAGCGACCTGCTTCGCTGTTTGCGCCACGCTAACAGTTTGCCAATAAATCATTTAGTTGAGATCCTCAATGCCATTCACCCAACTTGGATTACACAGCGCGCTTATCAAAGCCGTGACTGAACTGGGTTACCAAAGCCCAACGCCAATACAAGCTCAGGCCATTCCCAGCATTCTTGCGGGGAAAAATGTGCTAGCCGCAGCCCAAACCGGTACAGGTAAAACGGCTAGTTTTGTATTACCGTTGCTGCATCGATTTGCTGACGCTCCCAAAATTCGGCCTAAACGGGTACGTACCATCATTCTTACCCCCACACGGGAACTGGCACTGCAGGTTGAACAAAACATCAATCAATATGCCAAATACCTGCCATTAACGGCCATGGCCATGTACGGCGGTGTTGATGCTGCGCCGCAAAAAAAACGTCTGATTGAAGGGGTTGATCTGCTCGTTGCAACGCCTGGGCGTTTGCTGGATATGTATACTCAAAGAGCCATTCGCTTTGATGAAGTCTCAGTATTAGTGCTGGATGAAGCCGATCGTATGCTCGATATGGGCTTTATCGAAGATATTAATAGCATTATTGAAAAGCTGCCTGAACAGCGGCAAAACCTGCTATTTTCGGCAACCTTATCAAAACAGGTCAAAGCACTGGCTAAAACCGCTATTCCGGATGCCATTGAGATTGAAATCAGTCGTAAAAATGCCGCTTCAACGCAAATTGAGCAGTGGTTAACGACCGTTGATAAAGATCGAAAATCCGCACTATTGAGCCATTTAATTAAAGAGAATAACTGGGCACAGGCATTAATTTTTATCCAAACCAAACACGGCGCTGCCAAATTGGTTAGCCAGTTAGAAAAGCGTGGCATTACCGCGGAGGCTTTTCACAGTGGTCGCAGCCAAGCGGTGCGCGAGCAACTACTTATCGATTTTAAAGCGGGTAAAGTCTCCTTTTTAGTCGCGACCGGTGTTGCGTCACGCGGTATCGATATCGATGCGCTCGAGCGAGTGATTAACTACGATTTACCCGATGAAGCCGATGATTATATCCATCGCATTGGCCGCACCGGCCGCGCGGGCAATCAAGGTGAAGCCATATCCTTTGTCTCTAAAGATGATTTTAGAAACCTGTGCGCTATAGAGCGCCGTTTAGGCCATATTATCGAGCGCAAGCACATCGAGGGGTTTGAGCCTAAAAAAGCGGTGCCTATTTCAATTCTCGATTTTGTGCCTAAATCGGCTTCTACATCAGCGCATAAACCCAATAAAAAAGCTCAAGCCTTGCCCTATTCCAGTGGAAAACCCGGCACCTTTGAAGCAACTCAGGCGAAAAAGCACCGTAGTGCTAAATCCAAGCCGCAACCTAAGCAAGCGACAAGGTTAACACAGCCCGATGTGAGCGAAAGCACCGAGAAACAACAAACACAAGGTGAAACATCTCCATCATTTAATCCTTGGCTTAGTGGATCTCACACCAAATAACTCACTAACAGAAGCGCAGCATATGATTATTTTCACAACAAATTTTGGCGATATAACCCTCGAACTTGATGTAGAGCGCGCCCCCGTTACCGCCAAAAACTTTATTCGTTACTGTAAAGAAGGTTTTTATGATCACACGATTTTCCATCGTGTGATCAAAGGCTTTATGATCCAAGGCGGTGGTTTTACCGCCAAAATGAAAGAAAAGCCCACCCACGAACCAATTGTCAACGAAGCCAACAAAGGCCTATCGAATGTATTTGGTACTATCGCCATGGCCCGTACCGATGCGCCACACTCGGCAACCGCGCAGTTTTTTATCAATACTGCCAATAATGAGTTTCTAGACCATACGGCACCCACCAATAACGGCTGGGGTTATGCGGTATTTGGTAAAGTCACAGCGGGACTCGAGGTTGTACTGCAAATTGAAGGCGTTAAAACCACACGAGTAGCGGGCCATGAAGACGTGCCCCGTGAAGCCATCATTATCGAAAAAGTGACGATTATTGAATGACTTTATCTAATCGATAAAATTGTTTTGCGTGACTGAGCGGAGGTCCAGCAATAACGCCACCATATCCTTGATAAATAACGCTTTGGTTTTAAACTCGAGATAGAAAAAAGGAGCAATCAACCGAAATGGTTAGTTGCTCCTTTTTGTTCATTACTATCTGACATTACAGACAAAAACTGCTTGAATGGTATTAATCCAGATCTTTCAGCGGCCATAGCACGATATGGTCTTCAATATCCTTAATCCTGCGCTCATCTACCACTTTACCTTGAATCGACATACCCGCAAGGTGCATGGCCTCTTTAGAACCCGTAAGTAATGGATGCCAGCTTGGTAAGTCTCTGCCTGATGCCAAACGGCGATAGGCGCAGCTATCGGGTAGCCAGGTGAGTTCATGCACATTTTGCGCAGTAATCACAGTACATTGGGGAACATGGCTAAAACGGTCACTATAATGTTTGCAGCTGGCACTTTGGTGATCGAGTAATAGACAAGCCGCATTGGTGTAATACAGCTCTTCAGTTTCATCATCAATCAATTTGTTTAAACAACACTTACCACAACCATCGCAGAGGGACTCCCACTCCTGCGACGTCAGCTCGGTTAACGCTTTATTCTGCCAAAATGCCATGTTTACGCTTATCTTCATATAAAAAATCCGCTCAATGCGGGCCATTTTACACCAATTTATAGGGGATGCTTAATTCTCTCCGATACATGCACCACAAAGATGCCTAAATAATCGCACTCATCTAAATAATTCACCGCTTGTCTGTAGGTAATTGTTATAGACGAAAGACCTTGCGCCATAAGGCATGTGAGACGAAGGCATAAATATTTTTGTGATTGGGCAAATCACTATTATCGAGATGCCTTACCCCAATGGTTGCCACTTACTAGGGCGTGTTGACGTTTCAGGGTTATTTTTGCAGCAATTTGGCTGGCGTTTATGCAAGGCAAAGTCCTTGCAGTGTAGTTGTTCTACATAAACGGACGATAACGCAGCAGAAACGTCAGCCAAATGCTGCCCGAAGGGGTCGTCTGGCAAGCCCTTGCTCTTACTTTCTGTCATAAGAGCCGCTCGTCATTTGAGTAGAATAACTACACATCATTCCTCGTTTCGCGAGCACGAGCTTGCCAGAACGAACAAAATCTAATCTCGAAACGTCAACACGCCCTAATGTTTGCGGTTGCTTAAATTTAAGAGGCGAGCATTAAAGAAGGAGATTTGCCCTTACGAATTAAGGGCAAGAGGAGCTTTGTATATGCTGCAACAGATTTAAAGACTGTCTTTGGCATTTACCCTGTGCACAGTTACAGACTAGTCTTGAATCCCAAGGCTTTCTCTGTGCTCGGCCAATAAATTAACCTGCGGTGGCGGAATTTGTAAATAAAATCCCTTTTCCTTGAGTGCTGCTCTGACCTTATGAATATCGGCGATACCGAGTGATTCACGCTTAGCAATCGGGAATACCATCACTAACTGAGGCACACCAAACATATCTAACAACGCCTGAGGAACGTCGTCGAAACAGTCCCTTTTGTTTACAAATAAGTAAGTGTCAGCCTTTCGACTACTTTTATAAACCGCACATAGCATAAGAGTATAAATATCCAATAGTTCAAACTTGCCAGTCAATGGGGCACACTATAACATGGTCGCCTAGTAATTTAATTGCAAATCAGCGAACCGACTGATGATTTCTGGAGAATAGTGCCGGGATGTCAAAACCTAGCTTAGAGTTAAAAGGCGCTTCTTTTACTCTTTCAGTGCTTCATATTAATAACAGCGATTTAAATGCTGTCATGGCTGAATTAGATAGCAAATTGGCACAAGCTCCCCAATTTTTTCTGGGTGCCCCTTTAGTCGTCAATCTCAGCGCCATTCAAGATAACGATTTTAATTTACAGGGCTTAAAAGAGTTATTACTTTCCCGCCAGTTAGTTATTGTAGGAATTACTGGTGCAACTAATGTCCTGAGCAACCAAGCTAAAACACTCGGACTTGCCATAGTCAAAGCGGGTAAACAAAGCGTCGCCCCCCCACCAGCACCGCGTCAAACTAAGATTTTGAAGCAAAATATTCGCTCAGGTCAGCAGGTCTATGCAAAAAATGGCGATTTAATCATATTTGGTGCGGTAGGTAATGGCGCTGAAGTCATCGCCGATGGTAGCATTCATATTTATGGTGCGTTACGAGGAAAGGCCATGGCGGGCGCAGCTGGCGACAGCAGCGCGGTAATCATTGCTCATTCCCTCGAGGCAGAATTAGTTTCAATAGCAGGGCAATATTGGCTCGCTGAAAATCTACAACAACATAGCTCAGATAAAGGCGGCTGCATTCGCTTAAATGGCGAGTCGCTTATCGTTGAATCATTGCCCCTCTAAATGGCACAAAAAAGGATAGAGAGAAACATGGCACAAATTATTGTTGTCACTTCAGGTAAAGGTGGTGTTGGTAAAACCACATCCAGTGCGGCGATTGCAACTGGACTTGCACTACAAGGGCATAAAACTGTTGTTATCGATTTCGATATAGGCTTGCGTAACTTGGATCTAATCATGGGCTGCGAGCGCCGCGTCGTCTATGACTTTGTCAATGTTATCAACGGTGAAGCGAATTTAAATCAGGCACTTATCAAAGATAAACGCTGTGAAAAACTGTTTGTACTGCCAGCCTCGCAAACTCGTGATAAAGACGCCCTAACAAAAGAAGGCGTAGGCCGTGTGCTTGACGATTTAGCCAAAGAATTTGAATTTATTATCTGTGATTCCCCTGCAGGTATTGAGCAAGGCGCGATGATGGCATTGTATTTTGCCGATATCGCCATTGTGACGACCAACCCGGAAGTAAGCTCGGTTCGCGACTCTGACCGTATTCTAGGAATGCTGCAAAGCAAGTCACGCCGCGCAGAACTCAGTTTAGAGCCGATAAAAGAGTACTTACTGTTGACTCGTTATTCTCCAAGTCGGGTAAAATCGGGTGAAATGTTAAGTGTTGACGATGTAAAAGAAATCCTTGCCATTGATTTGCTTGGCGTTATCCCTGAATCACAATCCGTACTCAAGGCATCAAACTCCGGAGTACCTGTGATTATCGATCAAGAAAGTGATGCAGGCGCCGCTTATAGTGACACTGTCGCGCGTTTATTGGGTGAAGATGTCCCAGTACGCTTTATTACGGAAGAGAAAAAAGGTTTCTTACAACGGATATTTGGTAGCTAATTATGTCTTTACTCGACTATTTCAAAAGCAAGAAAAAGCCTAGCACCGCGGTAATGGCAAAAGAGCGACTACAAATTATTGTGGCCCATCAGCGTGGACAACGCGATACACCTGACTATTTCCCGCAGATGAAGCAAGAAATCATCGCCGTGATCCGCAAGTATGTGCAGATTTCGGATGATCAAGTTTCAGTGCAATTAGATCAGAATGACGATAACTTGTCGGTACTCGAACTTAACGTGACGTTGCCAGACAGATAAGTCGAGCGTTGGCGTCATCCTCAAATGGGGATGACGCTTTCTGCTGCGCCTTTCTCCTACCCCCATGCTTTAGCTGGGGTAAAATCAAGGCCTAACACCTTAGATGCAAATTTAGGCATCAAATCTTAGGTCAAAACCGAAATGTTAAAAGCAAAATATTGGCGCCTAATCAGTAAAACTTAAACTTCAAGTTTTGCCAACGATTCAGCCGCAATGTCTGCGCGCCAGCCATTTAACACCGTCGGCAATTCGCCCTGCTGTTTATCCCAACGCCATTGTAAATACTCATGAATATGACGTTTAGAGCCCAGCATTTCCACCGGAATGGCATGTTGTTCACAGAGTTCGGTTAAACAGGTTTTAATGGTCTTAAAGGCGGATTTATAACCCGGTTTAAGTGCTAAAACATCAACTAGCTCCGGTGGATTGTTTAAGTCAGCAGTCTGCATTACCCGTAAAATATCTTTACCGTGGATGCGTTTTTCCTGCTCAGTTAAATCGTTCAATTTAAACAAATCACTTATGCTTTTAGGCTGTTTTTTCGCTAGCGCAATCAAGCCATGATCTTTAATCACAAAGCCTAAGGCTAAATCCCGTGCCAAAGCTTTTTCTAAACGCCATTTAGCCAGCACTTTAAGGTAAGCCAATTGAGGCTCTGTTAATTGAAATGCGTTTTTTACTTTAAGGTATGCAGTCTCGAGATCGGGAGGAGCTAAACGCCCTTCAGTCATCCGCTCGCCTTCTTCATAAAGCCAATCTAAACGGCCTTGCGCTTTAAGCTTGTCGGCGAGTTGCGGATAAAGTTGATAAAGATACAACACATCATTGGCGGCGTAGCTAAGTTGCGCCTCGGTTAAGGGACGACGTATCCAGTCGGTGCGTGACTCGCCCTTATCAATCACTTCACCTAAGCAGGTTTCGACTAACTTGGCATAACCTAAGCCATGGCCCATACCGCATAGTGAAGCCGCAATTTGGCTATCAAATAAGGGCGTAGGTTGGCGCTGGCCATAATGGGCGAAGACTTCTAAATCCTCACTGCAGGAATGTACTAGCTTGATAATGTTAGGATTATCTAACAAAGCCCAAAATGCACCGAGATTGGGTAAAGCCACAGGGTCAATCAAAGCTAAGGTGTTACCATCATAGGCTTGGATCAGGCCAAGCTTAGCGTAATACGTACGTGTACGCACAAACTCGGTATCTAATACCAGTACTGCGCTCTGTTGATATTGAGCGACGAGGGCATTGAGGCTCGCTTCGTCGCTCACATAGTGAAACACTGACAAATTCTTCTCCAGTTCCTGTGGGATAATCACATCCATAAAAACAAAAGCCGGCTTATTGCCGGCTTCAATCTTACGCGCGCTTGACTTCGTCTCTCAGTTCTCGTCGCAAGATCTTACCCACATTGGTTTTAGGTAACTCGTCCCTAAATTCTACCAGCTTCGGCACTTTATATCCCGTTAAATGCACTCGGCAATGCTTAATGATGTCTTCAGCGGTTAAAGATTTATCTTTCGCCACCACAAACACCTTCACTAACTCGCCACTCGCATCATTAGGAACCCCTACTGCCGCAACTTCTATCACCTTAGGATGTAAAGCAACAACCTCTTCCACTTCATTGGGGAAGACGTTAAAGCCAGAAACTAAAATCATGTCTTTCTTACGATCAACAATATAGAAGAAACCCTGTTCATCCATATAACCGATATCGCCCGTGGCGAGCCAGCCGTCTTTATCAATCACTTTGGCCGTCTCTTCTGGACGCTGCCAATAGCCTTTCATGATCTGTGGGCCTTTGCCAAATAGCTCACCTGTCTCGCCTTGAGGCAACACATTACCCGCATCATCACGCACTTGAATGAGTGTAGATGGCGCAGGGAAACCGATAGAACCGTTATAACCGTCTAAGTTATAGGGACAGCACGTTAACAGGGGCGAGGCTTCAGTTAACCCATAACCTTCAAGTAAACGGGTTTTAGTGATGCTCTGCCATTTATCGGCTACGGCTTTTTGCACGGCCATACCGCCACCAATGGATAATTTGAGGCGAGAAAAATCCAGCTCAGCAAAATCACTACTATTCACTAAGGCATTAAACAGGGTGTTAACACCTGTCAGGGCGGTAAAAGGATATTTCTTGAGTTCCGCCACAAACCCTGGAATATCCCGAGGGTTAGTGATTAACAGATTCTGACTGCCCTTATGTAAAAACAGTAAGCAATTCACTGTTAATGCAAAAATATGGTAAAGCGGTAATGCAGTTACAACAAATTCAGTACCATCCCGCAGTGCCGGAGAATAAGCACCGTTAGCCTGCAACACGTTTGCCACCACATTACTGTGGGTTAACATGGCGCCCTTTGAAACCCCAGTCGTACCACCAGTATATTGCAAAAAGGCAAGGTCACCCCCAGTGATTACGGGTTTGACATACTGCATTCTACGACCTCTTGACAAGGTTTCGCGCATCGAAAGGGCATGGGGTAGATCGTATTTCGGCACCAGTTTTTTAATATATTTAACAACAAAGTTAACTAAGGTGCGTTTTGGCGCACTTAGTTGATCACCTAAACTAGTGATAATGACACTTTTCACGGGCGTTTGATCGACCACTTCTTCTAAGGTGCGGGCGAAGTTAGACACCACAACAATGGCTTTGGCGCCCGAGTCAATCAACTGATGTTTGAGCTCTCGCGGGGTATAAAGTGGGTTAACGTTAACCACCACCATACCAGCACGTAATACCCCAAATAACGCAATAGGATATTGCAACAGATTGGGCATCATCAGTGCGACACGATCGCCCTTTTGTAGCTTCAATTCATTTTGTAAATAAGCAGCAAAAGCACGGCTACTTTCTTCAAGTTTACGGTAAGTTAGCGTGGCCCCCATGTTGATAAATGCAGGTTGATCCGAATACTTAGCCACCGCAGTTTCGAACATATCGATAAGCGATGAATACTGATCCACATTAATCTCAGCAGGCACATCTTTTGGTAAATGTTTAATCCAAGGCTGATCCACTACTTTCTCCTAAATCCCCACAACTGCGGATACGGTACCCTTACTACCGCCAATACTCGACAAATACCGAGTTAAAATACCGACTTACATTTTATTGTTATTGATTTACCCGGATAAATCATACGGGCGTTTTAATTTTGATCATCATCACATAAAAGAAACAAAAAACCTAGTGTCTTTTTTATGTTAGTAAAAGCCATTATTCGACAAAACGTTGGATTAACTGACTAACCGCTTGCGCATTATCCATATGCACATGATGGTCCCCCTCAAGCATATGTTCAGACAAATTGCTGAACCATTTCCTTGCTTTAGGTAGCGCCGTATGTAATTGGCTAAAACCTTGTTTGCCGCATATGAGTAAGGTAACCACCGAAATATTTTGCATTAAAGCATCGACTTGCTCAAAGGTCAGTCGCATTGGCGAGTCGAGCCTTAGTCTTGGATCACTTCGCCAAACAACTCCATCAGAAATCGCTTGCATATTGCGGTCAAGTAATAGTCGACACCACGGTTCGGCCAATCCGGTTAAATGCACTCTAGCCTTAACTGCCGTTTCCAGACTATCGTAGACTCTCATCCGTTTGTGTTTTTGCGCTAAAAATTTCTCATGTTGGTAAAAGCTTTTCCTCAGCCGCGATTTGGCTTGGGTTGCTGACTCATATAAGGGACTTAAGGCCTCAATTAAAATCAGCTTATTAACCTTTTCTGGAAATGCTGCCGTATACGCAGAGGCGATAATCCCCCCTAATGAATGCCCAATAATAGCCAGTGGCTTTTGTGGCAAAATCGCCAGTAACGCATCGAGATCGTATAAATAGTCAATCCAGTGTAATGGGTAATGTCCCGGCCGATGCGCCGAAAAACCATGACCGGGCCAATCTATGGCAAGAATTTGGTAATCTGACAAATACTCAGCGAGAGGCTCAAAACTGTTGGCATTGTCTAACCAGCCATGCAACGCGAGCAATAATGGCTTATCTTTCGCTCCCCATAATCGACCACTCAGCTTGATATGGGGTAACACAAACTCGACTTGATTTTTGGGGGCGAAAGATTGCCACATATTGCCTCTAATGTCAGGTGATTAGCGGGATTTTTTGACAAATTTGAGCGTCATGCGATCACTCTCACCAATTGCTTGGTATTTTTCTTTATCTGTATCACCTAATGCAAACGAAGGTGGCAACGTCCATACTCCCTTGGCATAGTCCTTAGTGTCTTTTGGATTGGCGTTGATTTCGGAGCTTTCGGCTAAGGTAAAACCGACCTTTTTGGCCAGCGCGATCATCTCGTCTTGATCCATATAGCCCGTGCTCATATTCATGCCTTTATTGGCTCTATGTTCGACGACGCCAAATACACCGCCATCTTTAAGCACTTTGTAAGAAGCGGCAAACACGTTTTCGAGCTGGTCGCTTGAAGCCCAATTATGTAAGTTACGGAAAGTTAATACCAAGTCAGCACTGCCATCGGCACCTAAATTCATTTTGGCTGGAGGGTCAAGAACCACCATTTTCGCATTACCAAATAAGGCTTTATTGGCCGCCATCCAAGTATCGAATTTCACGCCCGCATTGGCGCGATAGCGATTACCAGGGGTGTCCGTGCTAGGGGTAGTTTCGAAACTGGCGGCAATATATTGTCCCTTAGGCGCAAGATAAGGGGCAAGGATTTCAGTGTACCAGCCATTACCTGGCCAAAGTTCAATCACGGTTTGTGTTGGGGTTATACCAAAAAATGTAAGGGTTTCTGCGGGGTGACGATAAATATCGCGGCTAGCGTTTTTGGCTTGGCGAAAATCACTTTTAATGGCTTTATTTAATGCTTCATCTGCATTGGCCATACCTGAACAGAGACCAGCAATCAGCATACTGGCGATGAGTGTGACTTTTTTCATAATAATTCTCCTTGGATACCGAAGACTTAAGCTAGCAGTCTATATAAAAAAATCCAAGAATTAGCCGCATAAGTTGACCATTTAGGCTGTAAATATTTGTGATGCCATAGGAGCGTTAATGTGCGATGTATTAACGAGAGATGGCGGAATCCACCCGCCGCCAAGCCATATACAAGGCGCAGATACTGCAAAACAGCCAAATGGCGACCCAAATCCACGCTGGTATCCATGAACGATCAGCCAGCAGCACCGCATCGCCCTGCCCTTCAAGTCCGAGCAATACCGTTGGGCTTGCCAGCGCATTGAGCATGATCATCAAACCAATAATGCGTAAAAATTGCGTGAGGATTTTATTTTTGCTGAGTTTTAACGGCAGTAACAACACTATCGTCAGTACCGCTAAAATGGCTAAGGTGAGCAAATCTCGCCCCCACAGCAGGCCACTTAGCACCACTAAACCGCCTAAAAACGCAAAGCTTAGGCGAATACCCTTAGGCCAAGTCGCCAACAGATAAATAAGGTATCCCCAACAGGCTGCGCCAAAGTAGCCCGCAAATCCAATCACCAGTGGCGAGCCACCTTGGCTAAAGCAAAAACCCGCACCATTGGGAAAGAGTTGAATATGACTCACTATGCCGCCACTGAGCACTGTCGCTATCCCATGGGACAACTCGTGGAAATAGCTCTCTAACCACTTAAAAGGCACACTCAGGTAAGGAATGCGCGTCAAAATGAGGGCCAGCATCAGCTCGATGATAAACAAACCACGGCTCGGAAGGCCGCCAGTTAAACGAGGTGTAAAACGAGATTGAGAAGACACGGACGCACTATCAGGCATAAATATCCACACCCACCATCTGCTGAATCTCTTCACGTTTGGCGGCATGTTGCGTTTGTAGGTATTGGGCGATAGCCCCTTGATGTCCTCGGGTACTTTGCTCGTATTCGAGTTGGGCACCGAGTCTGGATTGTAGGTTTTGTGATGATCCTTCATCGGTATCATCAAGGGCTAAAGCAGAAACCGCATCGAGCTCAATCACAGGGCGCGGCGCTTCCGTGGGCGACATTCCCTGTATGATCGCGGGGCGATTACTCGCAACCGCTTGTGTCAAACTCGTTTGAAGCGAATTTACCTGCATCGAAATGCCCAGTTTATATCCTATTTGCCCTAGTTAGTATTGTTAGGCTGTTGTGACAAACGCCTAACTAAGATTTGATGTCTACATCGTTAGCCAATGCAGACACTTTAGATTCTAACGTATCACGGGGAATAATGAACAGTTTATTCACGTCCCGGTAACTTTTTCCATGTCACAGTATCACGAAGATATACAGGTTCGAGTTCATCGACACTGGTGGTTAATCCCGCTTTGATACCCACTTCAGCCAGCGCTAACATGGCTCGGGCATCGGGATACTTCACCGCCGCTAAGGAGGTAATGCCGCTGCCTAGAGCTAATAACTCGGGATAGGCATCAAATCCAGTGCCACAGCCGACAATGGCTTTATTAAGATCGAATGCCAGCTCAACCTGTTCAGGCGCGCTCACCACCTCTTTACCGACTAATGTAGCAATGCCATCGACGGCAACAAATTGACCCCAGTACACTTCTCCCATGCGCGCATCGATACAACAGAGCACTTGCTCGGCAGCGTGCTCAGCAATCGCCATTTGTGCCATGGCCGCTAAGGTGGAAATGCCGATAACGGGTAAGTCTAACCCTAGGGCTAAACCTTGGGTCATGCTGGTACAAATACGGATCCCCGTAAAACTGCCTGGCCCACGGCCGTAGGCAATCGCATCCAGTTTATCTAAGCCGACATTGGCTTGTTTTAATACTGCTTCCACCATAGGCAATAAACGCTGACTATGCTCCCGAGGCGCATCGGCTAACTCAGCAAAAACCTGTCCTTGATAACATAGGGCAGCCGAACAAGCTTCGGTACAAGTGTCGAGGGCGAGAATACAAACAGAGTCTTGGGGTGTTGTCATATAAAAACCGCGCTGTGGGTATAGTTGGGCAGAAGAATAGCGACTTATTAAAGCCCTGCACTATACCAAGTGTAAATTGGCGCAAATGATAACATCAAATAATCGAAAGCAAAGGCTTTAAAAAGGCGGCTAATGGATCGATTGGCTTAGCGCTGGGTTTGTGATCGCCATCACTAACTCAACAACCTCTTCGGCCTTGGTCCAAATACAGGGAAACTTTTGCCCTATTTTAGGTCTGAGCAAACAGTGCTGAAGCTTTTGTCTCACTAAATCAAGTTCACCAAAGCAACAAGCGCGTCCTGAGCATCGTTTTAACCCTCTCCCTTTGACGCGAAACTTCGCGTGATGCTTTTACACTGTTAATAAGGAAATTCAATGAGCAGTACCAGAGAAAATCCCCTTAAACCTCTTCGCCGTTTAAGACGCCTACGCCGCACTGAAGCCATGCGTGACCTAGTGTGTGAAACCCAGATTTCCCTAAGCGACTTAGTCCACCCACTCTTTATTGAAGAGCACATCAGCCAAGCCGTGCCCATTTCAACCTTGCCGGGGATCAGCCGTCTGCCCGAGAGTGCGCTTGCCGATGAAATTCAAAGGCTTTACGCATTAGGGATCCGCTATGTGATGCCCTTTGGCATTTCCCACACCAAAGATGCACAGGGCAGCGACACTTGGGATGACAATGGTTTACTGGCACGAATGATCCGCACCATCAAAACCGTCGCGCCAGAGATGATGGTGATCCCCGATATTTGTTTTTGTGAATATACCGACCATGGACACTGCGGCGTATTGCACCATGACGAAGTCTGTAACGATCAAACCGTGGCTAACTTAGTTAAACAATCTGTTACTGCCGCCAAAGCCGGAGCCGATATGCTGGCGCCATCGGCCATGATGGACGGCCAAATTAAAGCTATCCGCCAAGGGCTGGATGAGGCAGGCTTTGAGCACATTGCCATTTTGGCCCACGCTGCCAAGTTCGCCTCTTCCTTCTATGGGCCTTTTAGGGCCGCGGTGGATTGTGAACTTAGCGGAAACCGTAAAGGCTACCAGCTCGACTACGCCAATGGTCGCCAAGCCTTGCTCGAAGCACTGCTCGATGAAGAGGAAGGCGCGGATATTTTGATGGTAAAGCCCGGCACACCGTATTTGGATGTGTTAAGTCGCCTAAGGCAGCAAACCCACCTTCCCTTAGCGGCTTATCAGGTTGGCGGCGAATATGCCGGTATTAAATTTGCTGCACTGGCGGGCGCCCTCGATGAGCGCGCCGTCGTCACCGAAACCTTTATCGGGTTAAAGCGGGCTGGCGCCGATTTAATCGTCAGCTATTACGCGAAACAATATGCCGAGTGGTTAGCGCAATCCCGCTAATGCGCTGAGTCTTCAGTCCATCAGCCAAGCCATCAACGAAAACGCCACCCTATCGGTGGCGTTTTTTATCCGTCAATTTGCTCGCACATTAAGCCTATGCTTGTAGCTCGGCAAAGAGGGCTCTAATCTTTTCAACCTTTGGCCGCACCACAATTTGGCAATAGGGCTGCTCGCCATGCAGGGCGAAGTAATCATTGTGATAATCCTCTGCGGGATAAAAAGACTCAAAAGCCACCACTTGAGTGACGATTGGCGCATCAAATACCCTTGCCTCGGTTAATTTTGCAATCATGGCATTGGTCTCTTCAATCTGCGCCGCATCATGGGCAAAGACGACGGAGCGATACTGCGGCCCTTTATCATTACCTTGGCGGTTGAGCGTGGTAGGATCGTGACTCTCAAATAACACCTGTAGCAGCGTTGTAAAGCTGATTTGTGCGGGGTCAAACTCGATGTGCACCACTTCGGCATGCCCAGTTAATCCCGAACACACCGACTTATAATCGGCATCGCTAGCATCCCCACCTGAGTAACCAGAGCTGACATTCAGCACGCCCTTCAGGCTCTTAAAAATCGCTTCAACACACCAAAAACAGCCCGCACCAAAGGTGGCAAAGGCCGTTTTATGAGTCGATGTTGTCACCTCATCGGCCGCTTGAAACACCATGGAGACAGAATTAACGCAATGACGAATATTCTTCGGCGTTAAATATTCCCCTTCAAACACATGGCCTAAATGACCGCCACACTGACTACAGACAATTTCGGTACGGCGACCATCGGCGTCGACATGGCGACTCACTGCGCCTGGAATTTCATCATCGAAGGCTGGCCACCCACAGTGGGCATTAAACTTATCTTCTGAGCGATACAAAGGCGCATGGCATTTTTTGCACAAATACACGCCTTTAGCGTCATGCTGATAATACTCCCCGCTAAAGGGACGTTCTGTGCCCTTTTCTTCTATGACATAGCGTTCAAAATCAGTCAGTTTGTTCATAAAAGTCTCCTTTAGCTCTTAAGGTATTCGCCTGCATAAGACCGTTTGTTCCTCAGGTTTATTGCGCCTCGGCCTGAATTGGCTTTTTGGCATAGTAGCCGCTTTAGTCGATAAAATCCTGTTGATTGAGTCAATGCTTAAATAACTGGAGGAAAATTCAGCAGTAATCTCAGTCCATTGTCTTGAGTGTTTGCACCGCGCACAGTGCAAAGCTACACTTGCTGCGGGTCAATTCTCTACCCAAATCCTTTCTATTTGGACCGCTTTTGCACTAGGGCTGAGCGCACCATACCGATAATGAGATAAGTGGCAATGACTCCTTACCGTCATCCTTAGAAAGTGTTTGGTTAACAACCATATATAACAAGTAGAAACAATATGAAATTAGAAACCATTGATTATCGCGCAGCCGATAGCGCCAAACACTTTGTGGAATCCCTACGTGAAACGGGCTTTGGTGTACTCTCTAACCACCCTATCGATAAGGAACTGGTCGAAAACATTTACACTGAGTGGCAAGCCTTTTTCAATTCTGACGCTAAGAACGAGTTTATGTTCAATCGTGAAACCCACGATGGCTTCTTCCCCGCGTCGATTTCAGAAACGGCAAAAGGCCACACGGTTAAAGACATCAAAGAGTATTACCACGTGTACCCTTGGGGTCGTATTCCAGATTCACTGCGTGCCAATATTCTAGCTTACTATGAAAAAGCCAATGCGCTGGCCGCTGAACTGTTAGAGTGGATTGAAACCTACTCGCCAGACGAGGTTAAAGCCAAATTCTCGATTCCGCTGCCAGAAATGATTGCCGACAGCCACAAAACCCTGCTGCGCATTCTGCATTACCCACCGATGACGGGCGATGAAGAAATGGGCGCTATTCGCGCAGCGGCCCACGAAGATATTAACCTTATCACTGTGCTGCCCGCGGCCAACGAGCCTGGGTTGCAAGTCAAAGCCAAAGACGGCTCTTGGTTAGATGTGCCAAGTGATTTTGGCAATATTATCATCAACATTGGTGATATGTTGCAGGAAGCCTCGGGTGGTTACTTCCCATCGACCTCACACCGCGTGATTAACCCAGAAGGCACGGATAAGACTAAGTCGCGTATTTCACTGCCCTTATTCTTACACCCTAAACCTTCGGTCGTGCTATCTGAGCGTTATACCGCCGACAGCTACCTAATGGAAAGATTACGCGAGCTAGGCGTACTTTAAGCAATACATGCTCAAATTCGCATCAAGATTAAGCAATTAAGCGCCTTCGGGCGCTTTTTTTATGACATTCGTCGCCTTCAAGGTAGAATAGCCGTCTTTAAGTCATTTAGAACAAGGCGCTATCATGGCAATTCAATGGTATCCGGGGCACATGCACAAGGCACGCAAAGAGATCGAAGAGGCTATGCCTCAGGTCGATCTAGTAATTGAGGTGCTGGACGCCCGTATTCCCTACAGTAGTGAAAACCCCATGGTGTCAAAGCTTCGCGGCGACAAACCTTGTATTAAGCTACTGAATAAATCCGACTTAGCCGATCCCGACATTACCGCCCAGTGGATTGAATATCTTGAGCGTGAACAAGGGGTAAAAGCCACAGCGATTACCACATTGCAACCGGGTATGTTGAAAATGCTACCGGATCTTTGTCGTAAGTTAGTACCGAGTCGCGATAAAACTGAAAAAGATATTCGCACTATGATCATGGGGATCCCAAACGTGGGTAAGTCCACCATTATCAACACCTTAGCCGGGCGCGTTATCGCCAAAACCGGTAACGAACCCGCCGTCACCAAAACCCAGCAGCGCATTAACCTGCACAACGGTATTGTGCTCTCGGACACGCCAGGGATTTTATGGCCTAAGGTTGATAACGAAGCTAGTAGCTATCGCCTTGCCGTCACGGGTGCCATTAAAGATACCGCCATGGAATACGAAGATGTGGCGCTGTTTGCCGCAGGTTATTTCTTAAAGGCCTACCCGAAGGAAATTTGCGAGCGTTATAACATCAGCGAGTTACCTAAGGATGATATGGCGTTACTCGAAGAAATCGGCCGTAAACGTGGTGCACTGCGTCCCGGTGGTCGCATCGATTTGCATAAAGCCTCGGAAGTTGTATTACACGATTACCGCTCAGGTCGAATTGGCCTGTTATCCCTTGAAACGCCTGCGATGGCTGAAATCGAGAAAGCCGAAGTGGAACGCATTCTGGCTGAAAAAGCCGCCGAGAAAGCCGCTAAGCTAGAAGCAGAAAAACTGAAACGCTCAGGCAAACGTCACAACGTTTAATATTAGGTTGAACACTCTTAAATATTGGCAAAGTCCATTGGTAAATGCTTTACCGCCCCGTTAATGGGGCGGATGTTCATTAAAGATAACCAGTGGTCATTTTTATCATTAGCATGACCAATCGATTTTGCCATATAGGACATTCTTTAAGACATTCAGAATTAAATTTTGATCGTTCTAGCAAGCTTGTGCTTACGAAACGAGGAGTGACATGTCGCCATTTGACTCAGGTGACAATCAGCTATCATGACAGAAAGTTAGGGCCAGAGCTTGCCTGCCCTTCCTTTTGACAGCCTTTAGCTTGCCATTTCTGCTGCATAATCGTTCGGTAAAAAAAGTGAGGCTGTCCATAATTGAACAGCATCACCTTAGCTGTGCATGCGTTAAGTGTTAGCTTGCTTGGTTTTGTTTTTCTCTGCAGCTTGTTTGCGCAGTGCTTCTTTCTTTTGTCGACGGGCTTCAATCACATGATTCACATCACTACCGATATGAGCCTCATTACGGGATTTAGCTAAATTCACTTGGCGTTCACGTTCAACAAAACGCTTTCGCTGCTCCTCAGAAATCTTATCAATACAATGTGGGCAACTCACACCTTGCACATAAGCTGGGGATAATTTTTCCGCTTCAGTAATTGGCATACGACAAGCATTGCATTGATCGTATTGCCCTTTCTTTAAATCATGGTCGACCGCCACACGATTATCGAAGACAAAACATTCGCCTTCCCACAGGCTTTCTTCCTGTTTGACTTCTTCCAAGTATTTAAGGATGCCACCTTCGAGGTGATACACTTCTTCAAAGCCTTGCTCTTTTAAATAAGCGGTTGATTTTTCGCAGCGAATACCGCCAGTACAGAACATCGCCACTTTTTTATGCTTGGCTGGATCGAGATTCTGCTTAACATACTCAGGGAATTCTCTGAAGGTTTCGGTCACTGGGTTAATGGCATTTTTAAAGGTGCCGATTTGCACTTCATAGTCGTTGCGGGTATCCACTAGGATGACTTCAGGATCGGAAATCAGCGCGTTCCAGTCCTGTGGCTTAACGTAAGTGCCCACCACTTTAAGCGGATCGATACCCTCGACGCCCATGGTGACGATTTCTTTTTTGAGCTTCACCTTAGTGCGGTAGAAAGGCATTTCGTCGTCAAAGGATAACTTGTGAACGATGTTTTCAAGGCCATTTTGGTTATTCAGCCAAGCCAGCAGTGCGTCGATAGCCGCTTGAGTGCCGGCCACAGTGCCGTTAATCCCCTCACTTGCCAGCAACAATGTGCCTTTAATCTCGGACTGTTCCATCATGGACAGGAGTGGCTCACGCAGCGACTCAAAATGCGGTAATGAAACAAACTTATATAAAGCACAAACAACAACGTTAGACATAACACCCTCAACTGCTGGCTGGAACTTAATTTCCAGTGCATTAACCAATAATCACCCAAGCCTAAGCTAGGTCGCAAAAATAGGGCGAAATTCTACCTGAGTCACAGTCGGATAAACACAGACAAAAACCAAGGTCATTGCTTATTTACAGGCAAACGGTGGAAAAATCAGTAATAAACGCAGTATTTCTGTTTTAAAGTCACTACTATTGCCTAATGCCGTTCACTTAAGAGTGAACGGCATTTTTCTTTGGTCTAACCGGAAACTTGTTTTTGCTCATTTTAAGGACTCGTGGATATGCCCTTTCCCGTTTACCATCCAGCTTAAATTGCCGTGCATTTCGTTCTATATCCAATACGTCTCTCGGGACATTC